>JACPVY010000350.1:0-4865 GCA_016197345.1 Burkholderiales bacterium | reverse complement strand
GTCCAAAGGTCATACGCGCGTGCGTTCCAGCTCACTGGTGCCAGCGAATGATAAAACTCTGCTGTTTACCAATAGCGGTATGGTGCAGTTCAAAGATGTGTTTTTGGGCACCGATCCGCGTCCTTATAGCCGGGCGACGACGGTGCAGCGCTGTGTGCGAGCGGGTGGTAAGCATAATGATTTGGAAAACGTTGGTTATACCGCGCGTCACCATACTTTCTTTGAAATGTTGGGTAATTTCAGCTTTGGCGATTATTTCAAACGCGATGCGATTTCGTATGCGTGGGAATTGCTCACTAGCGTGTATAAATTACCGAAAGAAAAATTGTGGGTGACGGTGTATCAAGAAGATGACGAAGCCTACGCGATTTGGGAAAAAGAAATTGGCGTGCCAGTTGAGCGCATTATCCGCATCGGCGACAACAAAGGCGCACGCTATGCGTCGGATAACTTCTGGCAAATGGGTGACACTGGCCCGTGCGGCCCTTGCAGTGAAATTTTCTATGACCACGGCCCAGAAATCTGGGGTGGCCCTCCGGGTTCCGAACAAGAAGATGGCGACCGCTATATCGAAATCTGGAATCTGGTGTTCATGCAATTCAATCGCGATGATCAAGGCAATATGACGCCGCTACCTAAGCCATGCGTCGATACCGGCATGGGGATGGAACGTTTGTCGGCGGTGTTGCAGCATGTGCATAGCAATTACGAAATCGACTCGTTCCAGGCTTTGATCAAAGCAGCCGCGCGCGAAACCGGCTGCACGGACCTTGAAAACAAATCCGTGCAGATTTGAATAATAATTCTTTGAAAGTGATTGCAGATCATATCCGCTGCGCGGGATTCCTGATTGTGGACGGCATTATTCCTGGCAATGAAGGTCGTGGTTATGTGTTGCGCCGTATTACGCGCCGCGCTTTGCGTCATGGTCATAAACTCGGCCAAAGCCAAGCATTCTTTTACAAATTGGTCGCTGATCTCGATGCGGAAATGGGCGCGGCTTATCCAGAATTGCGCGAAGCTGCTAGCCAAGTCGCTAGCGTGTTGAAGCAAGAGGAAGAGCGCTTTGGCGAAACGCTAGAGAGCGGTATGAAGATTCTCGAAGCGGCGCTGGTTGATGGCGTGAAAATGTTGGATGGTCAAACCGCGTTCAAACTGTATGCAACCTACGGCTTCCCGGCTGATTTGACGGCAGATATTTGCCGCGAGCGCGACATCGCGTTTGATGAAGCTGGTTTTGAAGAAGCGATGAAGGATCACAAAAACAAAGGTGGTGGCAAAGAGGGTTTTGCCGGTGATAAAAAGCTTGAATACACTGGCGAGAAAAACGTCTTTGTTGGCTATGAACATTTGTCGCAAGAAGCTAAAGTCGTCGCGCTGTATGTCAATGGCGCGCAAGTGCAAAGCGCTAGCGCCGGGCTAGATGCCATCGTCGTCTTGAATAGCACGCCGTTTTACGCCGAATCGGGCGGCCAATGCGGTGATAGCGGCGTCATCACGAGCGGTGGCGCGAGCTTTAAAGTTGCTGATACGCTGAAAGTGCAAGCCGATGTGTTTGGCCATCACGGTAGCGTGGTGAGCGGTAGTTTGAATGTGGGCGACACGGTGCAAGCGCAAGTTGATGGTGCTTTACGTGCGCGCATTATGCGCAATCACTCGGCGACCCACTTGATGCACAAGGCGCTACGCGAAGTGTTGGGTAAGCATGTGGCGCAAAAGGGTTCGCAAGTCGATAGCGAAAAAACCCGTTTCGACTTTAGCCACAATGGCCCAATGACGCAGGATGAAATCACGCAAGTCGAAACCATCGTCAACCGCGAAATTTTGAGCAATGCAGCGACGCGTGCGCAAGTGATGGCATTTGACGATGCTGTCAAAGAAGGCGCGATGGCGCTGTTTGGTGAAAAATATGGCGATACCGTGCGCGTGCTGGATATTGGTTCTTCGCGCGAGTTGTGCGGTGGTACTCACGTTGCGCATACGGGCGACATCGGCTTCTTCAAAATCGTCGCCGAAGGTGGTGTAGCGGCGGGTATTCGTCGCGTTGAAGCCGTCTGCGGCGAAGCAGCAGTGGCGCTAGTGCAAGGCATGAGCCGTCAATTGCACGAAGCAGCGGCAAGCTTGCGCACCCAGCCGGAAGAATTGACGCACAAAATCGTGCAGATGCAAGATCAAGTCAAGGCGCTAGAAAAAGAAGTGGCAGCGTTGAAATCGAAACTGGCGGCAGGCCAAGGCGATGAATTGATTGCGAAAGCGGTTGATGTTGCTGGTATCAAAGTGTTGGCGGCGCAGTTGGAAGGCGTTGATGCGGCTAGCCTGCGTGATTTGGCCGATAAATTGAAAGACAAGCTGAAAACGGCGGCGATTGTGCTCGCTAGCGTGGTCGATGGCAAGATTAGCTTGATCGCGGCAGTGACGGCGGATAGCACGGGCAAAGTCAAAGCCGGCGATTTGATTGGCTTTGTGGCGAAGCAAATCGGTGGTAAAGGCGGTGGTCGTGCCGATATGGCGCAAGGTGGTGGTACCGATGTCGCGGCATTGCCTGCGGCCTTGAATGGCGTGGTTGGCTTTGTGCAAGAAAAAGTGTAAGTCTAGTCAGCTCGCGCAGGCGGCGATGGCAATTGCCTGCCGCCTTGGCTACGCTAGATAACAATGATGACGCCCGCTGGAGATCGATGCTCTAGCGGGCGTTGTTGTCTTTGGCAGGCTATTCACTTGAGGGGCATTTTCTATGTCGTCAGCAAAACTCAATCAAGATCAAGTCAAGATTCGCCATGTCGAACCGAGCGACGCGGCGGCTATGCAGCGCGTAATGCAAGGACGTGCGGCTTATAGTGGCACGATGCAGATGCCTTTCGTATCAGTACAAGCGTGGCAAGAAAGATTGGCGAAATATGATGCCAATTCCGCCGTGCTCGTGGCTGAATTTGATGGTCAAATCGTCGGCCATGCTGGCTTGCATCTGGAAACCAAGATCCGGCGGCGTCATGTGGCATACCTTGGCATTTCCGTTGCCGATGAGTTTGCGGGGCGTGGCATAGGCGATATGCTGATGGTGGCCTTGATTGATCTCGCTGATAATTGGTACAACGTGTTGCGCTTAGAGTTGACGGTATTCGCTGACAATCTTGCGGCGAGGAAATTGTATTTAAAGCATGGCTTTGTGCAAGAAGGTTTGCTGCGTGGTTATGTATTGCGCGATGGTGTATTAGTCGATGCGTGGAGTATGGCGCGCTATCATCCGCAACCGCCAACGTTTGCGCCAGCCTAGTCGCTATTGGTATGAGGAAAAACTGGTGGAAACTTTTCCGCTAACACATCTCGTGGTATGTGGAAATATATTTTTCAGAATAAATCTTCGAATCGTAGGCAAGTACTACAATGCAGCTACAGCATAGACATTTGCATGTGAGTGCTAGTCTTGCATCACGGCAGTTGATATGGCGCTTTGCCGCAGAGCAAAGCTGTTGTATGAAGCCATATGTGCTTGACAATGTGCTGTTGCTGGGTCGCAACGTAGCAAAAAATCAATTTGGTGCGTCGCGTCATGCGCCGTGAATTGGAGTAATATTCCTGCCCGAGTATTGCGCAATTGCATCTGGCGATTGCTTATTTCGGGAGTAAAGATGAATAGCGTTCTATTTGAAGAAAACGAAATCATGGAATTTGATAAGGAACTCGATGCGCGCGGATTGAATTGCCCGCTGCCGATCTTGAAGGCGAAGAAAGCCTTGTCAGAAATGTTTAGCGGTGAAGTGCTGCGTATTGTTGCTACTGATCGTGGTTCTGTCCGTGATTTCCAAGCCTTCGCCAAGCAAACTGGTAATGATTTATTGCTGCAAACACAAAACGACACCGAGTTTGTGTTTTTCTTGCAGCGCAAATAATCCCCTCTAAAAAGTTCATGGCCGCCGATGCGGCCTTTCTGTTTTTCCGCTACAGCTTTCCTCCTTCCCTCTCTCTGGTTGAATTGGGCCTGCTATCTGCTTAAGTTTTCGATGTGGGAAGTATTTTCTTGAAGAAAGCGCGTAATTGGGCTTATTTTCTCCCGGAATCCTGAATTCTGGAGGATTTGCTCTAAGGAAGTAATAGAACGATCGTGCTAAATTTTTCCCGCTCAAGCAATTCTCTTTTATAATGGGCGCAGCATTTTGGAGCCACGTCGCAACTAGCGCTATAGTGCCGCTATAGTTTGGTAGTTGGTGGGTCTCCAGCACATGACAGGAAGGGTGTACCGCCTGTCTTTGTCCAGTCTTCAAATAATAATTTTCCCAAAGGCATAGCTATGAAAGTCTTGGTACCAGTCAAACGCGTGGTGGACTATAACGTCAAAGTACGCGTCAAATCCGATGGCAGTGGGGTCGATATTGCCAACGTCAAAATGTCGATGAATCCATTTGATGAAATCGCACTGGAAGAGGCGATGCGCTTGAAAGAAGCGGGCAAAGTGACCGAAGTGGTCGCCGTTTCTTGTGGTGTGACCCAATGCCAAGAAACCCTGCGTACGGCAATGGCAATTGGTGCAGATCGCGGCACCTTGGTTGAAACCAGCGCCGATATCGAGCCTTTGGGCGTGGCGAAAGTGTTGCAAGCTTTAGCTAGCAAAGAACAACCGCAATTGATCATCCTCGGCAAACAAGCGATTGATGATGATTGCAATCAAACCGGTCAAATGCTAGCAAGTTTGCTGGGTTGGCCACAAGCGACCTTCGCTTCTAAAGTCGTGTTGGAAGACGGCAAGGTTAGCGTTACGCGTGAAGTCGATGGCGGTTTGGAAACCGTTTCCCTGACTTTGCCAGCCATCATCACCACCGATTTGCGCTTGAATGAGCCACGCTATGTGACTTTGCCTAACATCATGAAGG
>JACPVY010000349.1 GCA_016197345.1 Burkholderiales bacterium | reverse complement strand
GCACAGGTTGCATTCAATACGCTCCTGTTTCCCGTTTACCTGCCTTCCTCGAACAGGAAGGCGGGCACCAAAACGGGGCCGATTATACAGGTTTTGGGTTGTTCTGCGGTAACGCTGCGCCTGCATTGCTCATTGGGCGACAACAGCGACGCGCAAACCATAGCGCGACGTATAGAAGCAGAATGGTAAAATCGCTTGCCGCTATGAGGCTGTCGCAAATGGTAAAACGCATTTGGTAGGGTGGGCAACTCGTTTGCCCACGTTTGTCAATCTCGTTCTTTGCACCTTATTTGGTCAATTCGGACCGTGCAAAATCCAGAATTACACCAAAATGAGTTGCTTTTTACGACGCTTCAAATAACGACTGCTTGCATGCGACCCGCCCGACAAACTGCACCCCTTTCGCGACCACTTCCGATAGCATGGGGCCAAGATTGAAATGCTGAATACGTTTTGGCGGCATTGGTGATGAATAGCGCATAGCCTTGACACAGGAAAATCAGACAATATGGAAATCAAGCAAATTGGCTTGCAAAACTTGGGGCGTTTCAAAGATATCGCGATGCCGCTAGCGCCCACGGCTGAGGCGAAATCCAAGGTCACAGTATTGGTTTTGCTTGGACACTAGCGAAGACTAGAACTGGCAAAAAAGCTGAATTGACCTCGCAATTGGCGGACATTTCGCGCCTTGCCGACCACTATCGCGCGCTGCTAACGGCAAATGAGCAAGCGAGCTTACCTTTGATCGCCTATTACCCAGTTGAGCGTTCGGTGCTCGATATTCCCCTTAAAATCAAAACCAAGCATAGTTTTTCGCAGCTAGATGGCTATGAAAATGCGCTACAGCAAGGGATAGATTTTCGGCGGTTTTTTGAGTGGTTTCGTGAGCGTGAAGACATTGAAAATGAGCTATTGAGGCCACAGGTTTTGCTCAAAATGCTAGAGCAAGACAGCGCTCGCATAGAAAAGCTTAGGTCATCAATAGATAACGCACCAGAGAGGTTGGATAAATTAGAGATCGGAGATTTTCAAGCACTTTCTGCAGAAATGAAAACACTTTCGGATGCAATGCAAGTTCTACGCGAAATTGATAGGCAGGGGAAAGACCCCCAATTGCAAGCGGTGCGCACCGCAATCAGCAACTTCATGCCCGGTTTTAGCGACCTCCAAGTCAAACGCAAACCGCGTCTGCATATGGCGATTAAGAAACACACTGAAACCCTAAACGTGTCCCAATTATCGCAGGGCGAAAAATCTTTGATGGCCTTGGTTGGCGATATCGCGCGGCGCTTAGCGATACTCAATCCGGCGATGGCAAATCCGCTGCACGGCAATGGCATCGTGCTAATTGATGAAGTCGATTTACATTTGCATCCACAGTGGGCGCGCAGCATTATCGAGCGACTCACCACCACCTTCCCCAATTGCCAATTTGTGCTGAGCACACATTCGCCCTTGGTCATCAGCGACTACAAAGACGTGTTGGTGTATGGGCTGGATAACGGCGAACTCACCGAAATCCCCTCGCAATATGGGCAAGATGCCAATAGCGTTTATTTGGAGGTGTTGGATACGCCAATACGCAATCCGAAAATTGACGAACAGCTCGGCGATTTACTGGACTTAATCCAAGATCAACAATTGGAGGATGCACAAACTCTGTTGAGCGCATTGGAAAAAGAGTTACCTGCGCAAAATTTTGAGTTGGTGAAAGCG
>JACPVY010000348.1 GCA_016197345.1 Burkholderiales bacterium | reverse complement strand
GGTTTGGTAGCAATCCCTTAGCGATGAGTGGCGGCGACGACGCGATGAACGATGCACGTGCACGCCGAATAGCGCGTGCCAAGGTGCGCCGCGCGCATGCCTGCGTGACCGATGCGGATCTCGTCACCGCCGCGCTCGCACACCCTGAATTGCAGGTGATACGGGCGCAGATGTTGCCGTCTGACTCACCAGCGGTGCGCACGCTGCTAGCGGTTTTTGTGGGCGAGGCCGATGGCCAATCGGCAGACTTTGAACGCGCCCGTGCTGCTCTGCAAGCGGCCTTGCAAGCGCGTTGCTTGCTCGGCACAGTGCTGCAAGTGCGAGGGGCACAATTCATCGATATCTCGGTGGCCGCCGAATTGCGCATCGAGGCAGAACTCGACACCAGTGACGTCGCCGCCGCCTGTAGCGCGGCACTCTCTGCTTGGCTATGTCCGGTACCGGCCCCTCTCTTTCCCAGGTTTGCGCGCCCTCCCGCGCGAGCAAGACCGAATCGCTTGGCAAGTATTGCCGCCATTCACGTCGCCACCAACGGTATTGCATATGCCAGGCTGTGGCATCGATGCTGAGCTTGAGCATGTTGTCGAAAAGATCGCCCCTTGGCTCGGTAGCGATCCCCTCGGTGGTCTGTGGTGGCGCCAGCGTGACGGTACGCTGCATGAGATACATATGGCGGCCCAAGCCGACGCCCCCGCCACAGTTTGTGAGGTGCCACAAGCGGCGGTCTTGCATGACGCCGAGCGCATCGTGTTTGGCCGCTCTTGGCTCTACAGCGCACGTGGCAATCAAATCGCCCGCCACGATGCTGCGAGTTTGCAACCGGATGCCGAATTCACTTTTGATGGCACCGTGCTCGACATTGCTAGTGATGCCGACGACGGCCTGATGGTTTTGCTCCGTCACGATACACCGCCGCCAGTAGCCTTTAGCCTGCAACGGCTATGTGCTTCCGGCAAATTGTTGCCGCCACGCCCGCTACCGGCTGCGCTCCACCCTAGCCGCCTCACGTATTTAGCCCACACTGCTTGCACCGTGGCCTTGAGTGCTGATGGTGCGCAAATTGGCTTCATCGACGCCGAAGGCAATTGCGATATACGTGCGTTAGCAAGTTTGTTGAGTGCAGATGGCAATTTTTGCGCCAAGTGGATAGAAAGCGACCGCTTGGACCGCTTTGTCTTGCTTGGCAAAGACGGCGGCGGGCGCACCCAATGTGTGGTGTGCGACGCGCGCGGCGACGTCATTGCCAGCGTCAATGCGGATGGCGCGCATGCGGCGGTGATCGCAGGCGACATGTTGTACTGGCTAAGCGACGCAGCGCTACTGCGCCTAGCACAAGCCACCAACGGCGGTGATGCTAGCGCTGATGGCGCTGGTGGCTCAGGTGGCGTACATGGGCAGTATCTGACACCGCTAATGCAATCGCCACGCAAGGCCAGCGAATCGGGCTGGTTGCGCGCCCACATCGAAGCCATGCTGCCCGCAGGTGCCACAATGCATGTCACCGTGTTGCGCTGTGATGACGACGAAGCCGCTGCCGCATCACGCGACATTGCGGTCGATCAAAGCTTGACACCAGCGCAACGCATTACCGCGCTGACCACCTTGCAAGGTTGGCGTAGCGCAGCCACCTATGACTTTGGCGGTAGCCAACAAGACAGCAGCGCGACCAAGGCGCAAATTTACGACATTCCGCTCTTTGACGACGACGCGCCGTGGTGCCGTCTATTACTCGAACTCGCGGCGGCCCCGCTGAGCGACTTACCCCGACTCGAATCTTGCACCGTACTCTATCCAAATATCTCGCTGATGCAATATCTGCCAGCGATGTTCAAAGGTGGTGGCGTCGCTGAAAATCGGCCCGGCGGCGATGATCCTTTCTTACGCACCTTAGTCGGGGTTTGGGAAAGCCAGACGCAAGGTTTGGATCGTGCCATCAGCCAATCGGGCGCGCGGGTTCACCCCGACACGGCGCCAGCAGTCTGGCTAGATTTTTTAGCGCGCAAACTCGGCTGCCCTTGGCACAATTCGCTCCCCGAAGCAGCCAAGCGGCGCATTCTGCAAGCGGCAGATGCGCTGGCACAGGCCCGCGGCACTCGCTATAGCCTCGCGCTCTTGTTGCAGGCATTGTTGCCTGATATTCGCTACGAAGTGATAGATGTCGCGGTGGATTATGGTCTAGCGACCTTGGGCGGCATCGGCCGGCATGGCGTGGTTGCTGGCAGCAGCCTGCCAACTTTGCTAAGTGGCTTACCACCTGATGCAGCACGGCTCTCCCGCAAAGCCGTGCTCGGTGTCATGCGGCTAGGTGGTAGCGACGGCAGCAGTGGTCCAGCGAGCGATGCTTACCAACGATTTCTAGGTCAGATCAAGATCATCTTGCATACCGTACGCAACCCTTTACTGGCTGATGTATTACCTAGCTTGCTCACCAGCATAGTGCCAGCAGGCGTGGTTGCCTGCATCGAATGGCATGCCGAACCACGCGCATGGCAGCTCGATTCCGGCTTACAGCTAGATGATCCAAGTCCGGGCCGCCTGAACCAAAGCCTGCGGCTCAACCGCTCCACCTTAAGCGGCAAACGCAAACGTCAACTTCCCACCGGCGGCCTCTTGCCGGGATTCCATCTTTCATGACACCGGAGAACATCATCATGGATGACAACAAACCGTCCCACCACCAAGCCGCGTCCGGCAAACGCAATCGCTGGTTCAAAGACAAATTCGTCACCGCCAGCGATTTTTCACTCGAGCAACGCTATATGATTGAGCGCCGCCGTATGCTAACCCGCGCGGTTGCTGGCTGGGGCATGGTGTACGGAATGGATCTCTCGCTACACAGCGATAGCACCGGGCCGCGCCTTGATCTCACTCCCGGCTTAGCACTGGACCGCCATGGGCGCGAACTGTTTTTGCCACATGGCGTGTCGTTCACTGCACGCGAATTGATTTTGCTTGGTGAATTGCATGTCCGTGCGCAAAAAATCCGCGAATCTGGTTGCCAAGCGAAAGAAGGACAAAAGGAAGAATATCGTGGCATCGCCTTGCTTTCGGCGCATTATGGCGAACGCGAATTGGATATGGTGCGCAGTAACCGGAGTTGTGAATGTGGTGACAACGAGTACAACCACGTCCAAGAAGTGGTGCAACTCTCGCTTGCACCACTCAACCCCGGCGAAGGTTTGCCATGGGGTATCGACGGCTGCGGCGATTGTGGCTGCCATCCGCCTTACGGCACTTTAGGCGTACCCGGCTACAAAGTGCAGCAAACCGCGCCGCATGATCGTGGCCCACATGATTGTTTAGCGGCCTGCCTTGCCAATCACTTCATCGCACGCGAAGGGGCGGCCTTATGCGACGTCAACGGCATCGCCACCGCCTTACATGATCCGGTACCGCTAGCAGTGGTAGCGCTACGTATCAATCATTGTGGCCACGCCGAAATCGATCGCATCATCGACGCCAATCACCCACGCAAATTAGTTAAAAACAATGAACTATTGTTCGACCTCGTGCGCGGTTGCGATTTGACGCGCGTTGCCAAAATCAGTTGGGCTGCTTGGCATCGCCAACCCTACCCTGTCCCGCTGCATAAGTTCATCGATATGTTTACCCGCTGGAGCACGTTTGCTAATGCAACTGGCGATGTGAAGGCGGAGCCGAAAAGTGAGGCCGACGCCCAAACCAAGGCTGAACTAGAAGCGAAGGCCGATGCGGCAGCGAAAGAGGCAGCGCTAGCCAAAGAGCAAGCGCCACGCCAAGTTGACGGCGATGCTAGCGAAAAAGGCAATCCGCCGCTCAGCGATGCAGCTCCGCAACGCCAAGCATTCACCGAATGGGGCGCGCCGTTGGATACTGGCTTTGAATTCGAATTCACTGGCCCGGTGCAAATTGCCACGCTGACGCCGGAAACGGTGCAAATCATCGTCTACGTGCCAGACGAACGCAGCGGTTGGTTGCAACCATGGCTGGTGCCTATCAATGGCTTACGTCCACAGCCGCCACACAAATGCGATCCACCCGGCACCACGCGCGGGGCCGTGGTGCAAGTGTCTTCACCTTGGGTGTATGACGAACTGAACAACCGCAACACCTTATTGCGCTGGCAAACCAGCCGCGTCGAAATCCATATTCGTGGCGATTTGATTCTGGATGCCCGGGGTCAAGCAGTGGATGCTGAGGCGCTAGGGATGCGCCCTACACCGTCGGGCAATGGTTCGCCGGGCGGCACCTTCATGAGCGTTTTCTCAATTGCCCCCGAGGGCAAAGGAGAAGAGCCGCGCTAACCCCGTGTCGCACTGAATTTGTTCCGCATATAAACCAGCGCAATCTCATCGAATGCTTAAGGAGTTGAACCATGACTTGGAAAATTGTTAAAACAGTCGGCAAATCTGATTTGGTCCGTCCAAACTTCGCCCCCGGATTGTTATTGGAGGATGACGACCTCACCCTCATCGTGAATTATGGCCGCTCTACCTTGCAAACCCTCTTGCGTGCCATGCTAGGTGGCGGGGTCTTATGCGGCTTGCGCGTCACGGCCGCCTTCGATACCTGCAAGCAATTGACGATTACTGTGGCGTGTGGCACCGCACTCGATTGTCATGGACGGGTAATCGAAATGAGCAATACGCAAACGATAAAGATCGAAAACGACTGCTGCAACGCCTTACCGCCAACGTTATACCTCAGCTTGCTGCCAGCAGATACGCCATGCGCACCACGCGAACTGACTGGCACCGCGTTGGAAGGCGAAGGCGAAACTGCTTTCACCCGCATTCGCGAAGGCTGGCAAATCCAGATCACCGACACGCGTCCAGAAAGCGCCTGCGGCTGTCCTGAAAACGATAGTGATTGCTATGCATCACACAACAACGGCGAATGCGGTTGCGACTGCGATTGCAATGGTGTGCTACTAGCCAAATTGAGCATTACCGACCCAACCGGAAATCCAAGTGTCAGCGTCAACCATGGTGTACGCCGTTTCGTTCGCCCTGCCTTGTTACCAGACCCGCTAGCACCAAGCGCTGAGCAAGAAACGGATGATGCAACACAGACCGAATCGGAAACGGTGCGCATGACTGGCCAAACGCCAAACGCAACGCATACAACTAGCAAGGGTGATTTAGCGCAATCTGGTGCCGCCACCAGTGCGGGCGGCGAAACCACAGTGCTAGAGACTAGCGCCACAACGGATTCGAGCAAAGCTAACCGCGCCCGTAAATCGACTAAGTGAGAGAGAGCCGCCATGAACCGGGTGCGCAGTGTCGTCCAAGCTCGCGCGAGCGTGCAACGTCGTGCGAGCGCCCCCGTGCAGGCGCCCGCGCCAGTGAGTATGCAACAGCGCATCGGTAATGCTGCTGCCACTGCCCTGCCGCATATCAGCCAATCTGCTCCTGCCTGGGCGGCGCAGACGCGGTTGGCAATTTCATCGCCGGGGGATAGTGCTGAACGCGAAGCCGAAGCTATCGGACGTCAAGTCGCACGCATGCCTAGTCCGCAATCCAGTGCCACTGCTAGTGACACTGCTGCAAAACATGTTGCAGGCTCGGCCCCTACCACACTTGCCCGCCGCCCTTTGGTGCGGGTAAATAGCGGTACTGCCTCTGCTGCAACGGCACTGTTGCGTCAAGCCGCGCCACGCCTACAACGCCAAACCCGCGCCGATGGCAGCCCGACTCACGCTTCACGCGAGGTCAGCCGTGAAATCGCAGCAGAACAACAGGCTGGCGAAGCCTTGCCCGGCAAAGTCAAACAGTTCATGGAACCGCGTTTTGGCGCTGATTTTGCGCGGGTAAAAATCCATACCGACGCACGCGCAGCCAAATTGGCCAATCAAGTACAGGCGCAAGCCTTTACTGTGGGTGAGCACATTTTTTTTGCTGCGGGGCAATTCAATCCAGATACAGATGAAGGCAGGGAATTACTTGCCCATGAATTAACCCACACGATTCAACAAGGAGGGGCCCGCCAAAGTGCCTCGAGCAGCGCGCCGCGCGGCTCCGCTACGATGCTTGAACGGCCTACCACTTCAGCCGCCTTAGCCGCCTTAGCGCCAACTAGCGCAACACAAGCTAGCGCGCGCCTACCTAGCACACTGGCCCGTACGCCAACGGTGCGCATGAATGCAGCGCAAACGATACAACGCTGGGGTTTGCCCGGTATTCAAACGGTACTCGACTTTTTTGCCGATAAGGCAAGGTATATTCCCGGCTATACCTTACTGACCGTGATTCTGGCCTTCAATCCGATTTCTGGCCGTACCGTCGAGCGGAGTGGCGTGAATATCTTGCGCGCGCTGGTCGAATGCATCCCCGCTGGCCCACTGCTAGTGCAAGTGTTGGAGGCCAATGGCCTGCTGCAACGCGGTGGCGCAGTAGCCGAGCGTGAATTCGGCCGCCTCACGGGGGCGGTTTCTGATTTGAGCAGCGCTTTCAGCCGATTCATTGACTCGCTCGGCGCCCGCGATTTGCTCAGTCCCTCCGGCGTGTGGGATAGGGCGAAACGGATGTTTACCGAACCGATTGAGCGCCTCATCGCGGCGGGTACTACCTTAGTCGGAGTAATACTGGAACTGGTCAAACAAGCCGTCTTGCAACCACTAGCCCGACTAGCACAAAGCACCCGCGCCTGGGATTTGCTATGCGCCGTGCTAGCGCGCAACCCCATAACCGGGGAAGCCGTGCCGCGCAATGCGCAAACCTAGATCGGTGGTTTCATGAAACTGATCGGCGAAGAAGAAGTATGGCAAAACATCCAGCGCGCCAATGCCATTCCGCGGGCGTGGGCATGGTTCCAAGCAGCGCTATCGGGTCTGGTGGGTTTGGTGTCGTCCATACCACAGCGCTTTATCGCCGCCTTGCAAAGTCTCACTTTAAGCGATGTGCTGACCGTAGTCGGCGCGTTTGCCAAAGTGGTAGGCGTGTTTGCGGGCTTTGTTGTCGATTTCTTGTGCTGGGCTGGCAATGCGGTGTGGGAATTGCTCAAAATTATTTTTGACGTGGTGGCGCCGGGCGCAATGCCGTATTTGAAAAAAGTCGGCGCGAGCTTGCGCCAGATTTTCAAAAATCCGCTGCCGTTTGTGCGCAATCTGGCCCGCGCTGGGGTGCTAGGCTTTCGTCAATTCATGACCCGCTTTGGCACGCATTTGAAAAATGGCGTGATCCAATGGCTAACGGGCTCGTTACCGGGCGTCTATATTCCGCAAGCGCTGAATTTGCAAGAAATCGTCAAATTCGTGCTGTCAGTATTGGGCATCTCGTGGGCCGCCTTGCGCGCTAAACTCGTGCGGGCGATAGGCGAGCCTGCGGTGGTGGTGCTAGAAAATACCTTTGAAATCGTGAAGATATTAGTGACGCAAGGGCCAGCCGCCGCGTGGGACAAAATCAAAGAACATCTCACCAATTTGAAAGACATGGCCATCGACGCCATTAAGGATTTCATCTACACCAATGTCGTCACGCGCGCCACCGCGAAGATCGCTAGCCTCATGATTCCAGGCGCAGGCTTCATCTCAGCCATCGTCAGTATTTGGGACATGATCCAAGTCTTCATGCAGCAATTGCAACGCATCATCGCTGTTGGCCGCGCTATCCTCGATTCCGTGATGGATATCGCTAGCGGCGCGAGTGGTAATGCGGCGATTAAAGTCGAATCGGTGCTGGCGAATATGCTGACGCTAGCGATTAATTTCTTAGCGGGCTTTGTTGGCTTAGGCGGGGTCGCGGGCAAGGTGATGAATGTGATCAACACCAAGATACGGCCACCGATTGATAAGGCGATGGATAAGTTGGTGGAGTGGATTGTCAATGCGGGGCGGCGGTTAATGGCGGCGGTACGCGGTGGCAGCGCGGCAGGGCAAGATCAAAATGCGATGAGTATTGAGCAAGTCTTGGCGCAACCGCCATCAACTGGTGATCGCTCTAGCACGCAGAAACAAACGGAATTGCAACAAGCGATTGCGTTGGGTGATCGAATTATGGATAAAGAAAGATCGTTAACCGATGTGTTAGCTTATCTGCCGCGCATGCAGCGGCGTTTTCGTTTGACCGAGATCGCCATGACGCCGCCGGATCAAGAAGGCAAAAGAAAAATGCATATCAAAATTAATCCTGTTGATTATACAAAAGGGACGAAATTGCTTGATGGCATTACAACCAAAATAACGTGGGGCGCAACCAAGACGTTAGGCAATGAACAAGTTGCCACTAAAATGGAGGCTAATCCCTTAGGTGTTGAACATCAAGAAGGGAAAGACACGAATAGCAGTGAGCAATTGAAGTTAATGAACAAATTGGCGACAACCCCAAGTAGAGCAAACAACTCGCGTTATATTCGTGGTCATTTGCTAAATTATAATGTTGGTGGGCCGAATGAAGATCGTAATTTGTTTCCCATTACGGCAGCGGCCAATGCTGAGCATTCAAATAAAGTAGAACGAAATGTTATTGATTGGGTCAATAATAAGAAACTTTGGGTGAAATACACGGTTGAAGTTGCTCATCCACCAACAGTTGAATTAAGCAAATCAAATGTTGATGAAAACTACGTGAATACGACATTTAAATGCCGTTTAATTCAACTTGATCCAAATAGCCCAGATAAAAAGAATTTAAAAGAGATTGGCAGCGAATATAAATATGATGTCATATCTATTTATGGAGGCTCGAACAACGCCTCCCATCACAATGTTAATCCAAACTCTGGTGTGGGGGCGGGGCCGCAAGCCAATTTGCATACTGCTCTTGTGCCACAAGCCCAAGTTCGCAAATTGGATGTTTCAACTTGGAAAAAATTGCATGCCTTACGTGATTTATTGGATAAAATCTATAATTGCCCTACAAGAGGCATTCTAACAGACATAGTAGAAAAAGTTCCTAGATTACATGGAGGGAAGGTGGCTGGCTTTACATTGTTAAACACGTTTTTGAATGCGGGCGAGGGGGCCGAATTGTCAGGACTTTCAGCCGACGATAAGAACAATGCCACGGAATTCAATAAAAATATTGGAATACTGAATCATTGGGCTGATTTTTTTGCCAATCAATATATCAATTATTTAATTAACAATGACAAAACAAAAATACCGATTGGCATCAAGGCGTTATATGATAACTGCGCCATGGAAAATGATGATAGAAAGTTGCGTCAGCATTTTCTGAATATTACTGCAAGGATTGGCCAAATTTATACAGAACACAGCCGTTCTTCAACGGAATACACCAATAAATTAATTCAGGGTATCAAATCGTATGAAGCAAATCTCAAGCCGCTCAACGACTACCTCGAAATTGTAAATGAGTTAGATAAACAAATAAGTGACTTAGGTAAAGAAAAAAATAATTTGATTATAGCCAAAAATCTTTACATAAAAGTCATAGATAAATCTATTCCGTATTCGCAGCAAGACCGCAGCGACTGGGCGAAGAAAGTGAATGAAGATGTTACTAAAATACAATCAAAAGCTACTGAGATTATAGGATTACTTGATCTTTTGAAAGAAATGATGGAGAGCAATAAGGCAGGAGATGGTCAGATAATCGCCAACCGCTACAATGCTTTATTGGGCAAATTGGATGTGCAATGCAAAGCTGCCAAAGTGTTACGCGATGGCACAATGGATCCAAAAAAGGCCGATAGTTTTGCTACTGTATTGAGTGGCATCCCGCCCTACATTTTGCGACTTATGTAACGGTGTGCACTCACCCCGTTGCCACTAGCCCCCGCTCAGCGCTCTCACCTTGCGTCAACCGCACCACCCCCGCAATCCACGGCGCCGCCCGCGCTTTGCGCATCGCTTCACCTCTGCGCGTGACCTGCAATTTTTCCAGCACATTGTGCACATGGTGCTTTACCGTCGCTAGGCTCAAATTCAGGCTGCGGGCGATTTCTTTGTTGGATAAGCCTAGGCTAATTTGCCGCAAGACATCACATTCGCGTGGTGTGAGGGAAGCGCTTGGGCCTTCTTCCTGCATCGGGCGATTAGCTTGTAGAAAGAGCGCGCGCATTAATTCGGAGGCGGCTTCTGGCGTGCAATTCATGCGTCCGGCCATCACATCGTCGAGCACTTGATGCATCCGGGTTAAATCGGCTTGCCAATTGACATAGGCGCTAAATCCATCACGCGCATAGCGCACGATTTCCTTCGCTTCATGCCGCACGCCCAAGGCCACCCAACGCACGGCTGGCCATTCGCCGACCAATTGGCGCAATTGCTCAGAATCAATCCCTTGCGTGACATCAACTAACACGCAATTGATCGCCGCCGTCTCTAAGACTTGCGCTAATGCTGGGAAATCGTTTATTACCGGAACTGTAGGTATTTGATAATGGCGCTGCAAATCGAGCGCCAAACCGTCTCCGAAAAATCGAAACGGCGTGAAAATAGCAGGATTCATCCAAACTCCTTTGCACGTAACCTAGGGAGGCAGGCTCACGCCCGCAATCGATAGCTAGCAATTGTAACCAGTCGGGACAAGCGTTGGGGGACACAGCAGCACCGCCAATAAAAACCTGCTTCATGCGTGGTTTTTTTGCACTAATGGTGCTTTATGGAAACCAAAAGCCCATCAAAAACAAGGTCTTAGCGGCCTTACTGAGTCGATTCATTGCTTACCATCAATGAACACGTAGGCGCGTTCGAAACTTGCCATGGCGCACGGATAGCGAAAAGGGGACATAAAGGCGGGACATACAAGTGGCGCCGTCATAGGATGCCAATGGGCGAGGAAATGCGAGCCTGACAAAAGTGCGGAGACCTTCCTTTGCCCCTTGATTTCTTAGGTTTAAGATCAACGGGCGATGCGATAGCAAATTAGCAGCAAAACCGTGCGCTAACGCAGGTAGCATCGGAAAACAGCATATTTTGCTTTGCGCTGGATGCGTAGGTGATGTCTCACGAGAGTAATTGGCGGTATTGGTTTTGTTTAATGATTGCTTTAGAATGGCAATGCAACGCGCATTTACACTAAGAATTACGAAAAATCAATTCAAATTCAAACACTGAGCATTTCTCCTGAAGCCTCACCTCGCGTCGCTCATTCAATTGACATCTTCATATCAAAAAATGATGCTAGGTCGCTTGCGGGAATTGCCTCAACGACGTGTTTTTAAACGGCAGCACAGGAGGTGTCCATGGCTTGCACTACCCTATTCCGAAGACGGCATGGCCGTGCAATAACGCACAGTCTGTGTGCTTTTTTGTTGTGTAGCGCACTGCCGATTTCTGCTCACGCCCGCTCGCTAGCCGAGATTCAGGCATCAAAAGAACTGCGCATTTGCATTGTTCCCAAAGCCTAGGGATGGGAATTCAGGCCAAATTTATTCGCGTCGATTTAGAAGAGCAATATTTCAACAAAAGGGCAAAACGGTGTGGGAAGATGCTTATACCCCTAAGCTGTTGGCCTCGGGAAAATGCGATTTCTATCCGAGCAACCTCACTAAAACTGAGTGGCGGCAGAAAAAACTGGATTTCATTACTCTCTTCCCCAGTCGGATGATGGTCGTCATACCGAAAGGGAAGCAAGCTCAAATTAAAGACGTCAATGATCTAGCTGGGAAGACCGCTGCAATCGAAAAAGATACCTCTTTTCATACTTGGCTCATGGCGCAAAACCAAGCGGCGTGGAGCACCAATCCGGTTAAATTGACGTTGCTGAGCACGCAAGAAAGTTTTGCGGCAGTCGAAGCTGGCACCATCGATTTCACTATCACAGATTCTGACATTGCCATTTGGGCAGCGCACCATCAATTCAAAAACTCAAAAACTGCTTTCCCTGTCGGCCCGGCAGATGAAATTGGTTGGGCGTTTCGGAAGGAAGATAAAGACCTGCAAGCGGCGGCGCAGAGTTTTTTTGAGCAGCAACGCAAGAACCCTAATTCTGAAATCAACCAAATTTGGAAACGTCACTTCGGACGCAGCTTGACCGAATTCATCACCTTGATGGCCTTGGTGAAATGAATAGCTTGCCGAAATGTAGCAAGATTGAGCGCTAGCGATAGCAAACGAAGAATTGGCCAACGGCAAATACCGTAGCGCTCAGCGAGCTAGACACTGGCTTGCTCATTTGTTTTGACGACGCTAGCGCCGCTTGGATAGGGAAGATAGACAGAAAACGTAGAGCCAAGGCCAAGCTCAGTCTGCACTTCAATTCGGCCCCGATGTTTGGCGACGATCTTCTTCGCAATATCGAGACCCAAGCCACATCCTTCGCCATGTGGCCGTGTCGAAAAGAATGCTTCGAATATCCGATGTCGAATTTCTTCAGCGATACCACAGCCATTGTCTGTCACCGATATCACCGCTTCGTTGCCAATGCGTTTCAAGCTGATCGTCAAGGTACCGCCATAATCCATCGCTTGCAGCGCATTGTGAATCAGGTGCATCCACACCAATTTCAATTCATCTTGCAGGCAAACGAGCATAGGCAAAGCATCGTATTGCCGAACCACTTCAGTGCGACCGCTGATTTGATGCGTGTACTGCGCTAAGGCCGCTTCTATCCCCTCTTTCAGATCGGCCTCAATCCTTTCATCTTCGGTATCGACAGCGGAAAAAGACTTCAAGGTAGTGACAATTTTCGACACGCGATTGACGGCGGCATCAATATTTTTCGTGCTATTGATCAGCGAGCCTATGCTTTGCGCGCGCTCTAAAATGAAATTGCTTTCCTGATGACGCAACAATGGCAGATAGTCCAAGGCATTGGTGGTGGCGCGCAATTCAACCAATATTCTGGCTTTCGTGTCAGCGTCGTCAATCTCGGCTTCTATTAATTGTTTTTTGACTTCTTTCCTCAGCGCACGCTCCTCGCGCGTGCTGAGCACCGCCGATGCCCGTTTGGCACCGGTAAGAAGTTGCATGAATAACTCAAGCGAATGCGAATCGAGCAGTTTGAAC
>JACPVY010000347.1 GCA_016197345.1 Burkholderiales bacterium | reverse complement strand
TCTTTGTTGCGGGTATAGAACTCAAATAAATTTGGATTCCCCTCAAAGCTTTGCATACGGCCCGTGATGCCGCCGTTTTTTTGCGGGCTGCTCGCGCTGCCCGTGCTTTGTGCCGTGATTTTGCCAAATAAGCCATTGACGTTATTTTCCAGACGAGTATCAAGCGCGGTTTGCGGCTTATCGTCTACGCCATAAATGGCATAGGCGCCAGCCCCAAGTATCACGGCTGCGGCCACTGCAATGACTATCCCTGGCTTCATGAAAATCCTTTTGGGTGAGGTGTTATTGCTGACGAGCATCGCTTGGGAGAATGCTGCCAGCCGTTAGTAGTCTGTGTGCGATTAGCATAAACCAAGCACGGCCAAATGACAGCACTTTGCACTCAAATTGACAGCAATTTGGGTGCAAAGTCGATGGCAATGGTGTGGTGGTGGCGAGAAGAGGGCTAGACGAGGTGTTTCAGCGCAGTAGCGGTGAACAGTGCTAGCGAACTTCGGCCGAAAAATGGCGATGATCGCTAGCGTGAATGCCAAGGAGGGAAGAGCGCGCTAGCCTGCCAGAAATGAGGCTTATTTCTTCGCCGCTAAGCGCCACAGCGAGGTCACTTCTTTGCTGCGTGCGGCATGCAACACATCGTTCGCGTCTTGTGCTCGGCCATGTTGTGGTTTGATGTCGTGTTTGTCTAGCAGCACTAGCCCAGCCTGCGTAATCCAGTCCATTAATTGCACACGGCTACGCAGGCCGATGTGTTCGGCTAAATCCGACAAAATCAGCCATGCCTCGCCGGTAGGCTGTAAATGTGCGGCGACGCCTTGCAAAAAGTGACGCAGCATGCGGCTATCTTGGTCATAAATCGCATGCTCCATGCTCGACCCCGGCTTGCCCGGTAGCCATGGCGGATTGCAGACGATTAGATCTGCCTTGCCTGCTGGGAATAAATCGGCTTGTTGCAATTGCACTTGCTTAGCCAAACCTAAGCGCGACATATTCTCTTGCGCACAGGCTAGGGCGCGTGGCTGGTTGTCGGTAGCGATGATCTGTGGCACGCCACGTTTCGCCAAAATCGCCGCCAAGATACCCGTACCCGTTCCGATATCAAATGCCGTCTTGCAATTGGCGGGGAGCGGGGCATTGCCGACTAATTCGCAATACTCGCCGCGCACAGGGGAAAAAACGCTGTAATGGGCGTGGATTTTTTCGCCTAAAGCGGGCACGAGAATGCCGTTTTTGCGCCACTCATGGGCGCCGATAATGCCTTGCAATTCACGTAGCGGCGCGATAAAACCGTGGGCAATCGCTTCATTCGCCCCCTCGCTACCATCGGCATAGGCTTCACGACAGGCTTGCGCGACATCAGGTGCGCGGCGCAACGATAATTGAAAATCTGGGCCAAACTGCAAGAGTAGCGAACCGAGAATACGAGCGCGCTGGGCTTGGCCCATGCGGTATTGGTGAAAAGCCGCAATCAGGCTATCGGTCGGCTTGACTTTGCGCTTAT
>JACPVY010000533.1 GCA_016197345.1 Burkholderiales bacterium | reverse complement strand
GCTTGCAGGTAGCTTTGTCTTTTCATTCAATCGCGCTGGAAAAATTATCATGATCTTTGTTACTGGCGGTGCTGGTTTTATCGGTTCGAATTTTGTTCTCAATTTTTTGGCACAGGGCGAAGAGGCGGTACTCAACTACGATAAATTAACCTATGCGGGTAATTTGCATAATTTGGATGCCGTCAAAGATGATGCGCGCCACGTGTTTGTGCAAGGCGATATTTGCGATGAAGCCAAGGTAAGTAGCCTGCTCGCCGAATATCAACCTCGGGCAATCGTGCATTTTGCAGCGGAAAGTCATGTTGACCGCTCGATTCACGGCCCCGGCGAATTTATCCAAACCAATATCCACGGCACGTTTAGCCTGTTGCAAGCAGCGCGTGCGTATTACGAAGGCTTAAGCGGTGAGGCGAAAGCCGCGTTTCGCTTCTTACATGTTTCTACCGATGAAGTGTATGGCACGCTAGGGCCAGACGATGCGCCGTTTAGCGAAACCACGGCTTATGCGCCGAATAGCCCGTATTCCGCGTCGAAAGCCGCCTCCGATCACTTGGTGCGCTCGTATCACCACACCTATGGTTTGCCGACCCTGACCACCAATTGCTCGAATAATTACGGGCCGTTTCATTTCCCCGAAAAACTCATCCCCTTGATGATCGCCAATGCCTTGGAAGGCAAAAATCTGCCGATTTATGGCGATGGCTTGCAAGTGCGCGATTGGTTATACGTGGTAGATCATTGCCGCGCGATTTTGCGCGTGCTGGAAGCGGGGCGTGTCGGCGAAACCTATAACGTCGGCGGTTGGAATGAGATGACGAATTTGGCGGTTGTCCACCAACTGTGTGACATGTTAGATGCGCTGCGACCCAAGGCTGATGGCAGCAGTTATCGCAGCCAAATTGTCAGCGTCAAAGATAGACCGGGACACGACCGCCGCTATGCAATTGACGCCCGCAAAATTGAGCGCGAACTCGGTTGGAAACCTGAAGAGACGTTTGCCAGCGGCATCGCTAAAACCGTGCAATGGTATTTGGCGAACCAAGCCTGGGTGGCGGATGTGCGTTCGGGTGAATACATGAAGTGGATGGAAAAAAATTACCACGAAAGGGCGAGCGTATGAAACGAATAGCCGCATTGAAAAACAAGGTGCAACGCAAAGGCATTATTTTGGCCGGTGGTTCAGGGACACGTTTGCACCCAGTGACGATGGCCGTTTCCAAGCAATTGCTGCCAGTGTACGACAAGCCAATGATTTACTATCCGCTCTCAACCCTGATGCTAGCGGGTATACGCGAGATTTTAATCATTTCGACACCGCAAGACACGCCACGTTTTCGTGAATTGCTGGGCGATGGCACGCGCTGGGGGCTGGATTTGCAATATGCGGTACAACCTTCGCCAGATGGCTTGGCGCAAGCGTTTATCATCGGCCGCGATTTCGTCAAAGACAATTATTCGACCCTGATTTTGGGTGACAACATTTATTACGGCCACGACCTAGAGGCGCGCTTGACAGCGGCGGGCAACGATACCGATGGCGCTACCGTATTTGCCTATCACGTACAAGACCCAGAGCGCTACGGCGTGGTTGAATTCGATGCGCAGCATCATGCAGTGTCGATTGAAGAAAAGCCGAAGCAACCCAAATCCAATTACGCGGTGACAGGTCTGTATTTCTACGATCAAGAGGTGTGTGAGATTGCCGCCAGTATCAAGCCTTCCGCGCGTGGTGAGTTGGAAATCACCGACGTCAATCAAATCTATCTCGAGCGTGACAGACTGAATGTGCAATTGCTCGGGCGTGGCAATGCTTGGCTCGATACGGGGACACACGAATCCTTGTTGGAAGCCTCGCAATTCATCGCCACGATTGAAAAACGGCAAGGTTTGAAAATCGCTTGCCCGGAAGAAATCGCCTTTCGCAAAGGCTATATCGACGCTGCCCAATTAGAAAAGCTGGCCCAGCCATTGAAGAAAAATGCCTATGGCCAATACATGCTACAACTTTTGGAAAAGGTCTTGTAATCATGAATATCGTTACGACTAGCCTACAAGATTTGCTGATCATCGAGCCTAAGGTATTTGGCGATGCGCGCGGGTTTTTCTTTGAAAGTTTTAACGCCCGTCACTTCGCTGAATTGACGGGGGTAAAAGCCGATTTCGTGCAAGACAATCACTCGCGTTCGCAGCAAAATGTGCTGCGCGGCTTGCACTATCAAATTCAGCAAGCGCAAGGCAAATTAGTGCGCGTCACGTTGGGCGAAGTGTATGACGTGGTGGTCGATATCCGTCGTTCATCGCCCACCTTTGGCAAGTGGGAAGGCTTTCGTTTAAGCGCGGAAAACAAGCGTCAAGTTTGGATACCGCCCGGTTTTGCCCATGGCTTTGTGGTGCTCTCGGATGTCGCCGAATTTTTGTACAAAACCACCGATTATTGGGCACCGCAATATGAACGTTCGATCTTGTGGAATGATTCGCAACTAGCGATTGAATGGCCGATGACGGAAGAGCCTTTGCTCTCAAACAAAGATCGCGAAGGCGTACTCTTGGCCGATGCCGAGGTCTTCCCATGAAAATTTTATTGACCGGAATTAACGGCCAGCTTGGTTTTGAATTTCGACCGATTATGTGTATGACGGCAGCAAACAAGGCCGCTATCTGGAAAGCGATGCGACCGCGCCGCTAGGTGTGTATGGTGCCAGTAAATTGGCAGGGGAAGAAGCGATTCGCGCTAGCGGTATCCCGCACCTGATTTTCCGCACCAGTTGGGTATATGGTATGCGCGGCAAGAATTTTTTGTTGACCATGCTTAAGCTCTTGCGAGAGCGCGATCAATTGCGTGTGGTGGCAGATCAAATCGGGGCACCGACGTGGTGCCGTTCAATTGCCGATGCCAGCGCCCATGCCTTAGCGCAAGCCCACGCTAGCGACGATCAAGCGGTCTGGTGGCAGCAAAAAACGGGGACATATCATTTGACCTGCCAAGGCGAAACCAGTTGGCATGGCTTCACGCAAGCAATTATGGCCTTGCACCCTAGCGAAAAAAAAGTCGAATTGAGCGCGATCACCAGTGCCGAATACCCGACCCCTGCTAAGCGCCCCAGCAATTCGCGTCTTGATTGCAGCAAATTTCAACAACAATTTTGCAGCTTGCCTGACTGGCAGCTTGCCTTAGCGTTATGTGTGGCAAAGTGAGTTATTTTAATGAATGATGGTCAGAATCAAGCGGTAGTGGATGCCAGCAATGGCGTGGCGCAGGACGCTGCTTATCAGCAAAAAGCCGCCAGCTATTTCGCCAATGCGCGCAAAGAAGTGGCGTCGTTGTTGCCACTCAATTGCGGCCGCGTGTTAGAACTCGGTTGCGGTAGTGGTGCGACGCTAGCGTGGCTGAAAAGTGAGCATTTGGTGACACAAACCTTCGGCGTCGAATTGTTTGCCGCCGCCGCCGCTATCGCGCGTGAGCATGTCGATCATGTGGTGGAAGGCGATATCGAACGCATGGAATTGCCGTATGAAGCGAATTATTTCGATGCGATTATGTGCTTGGATGTGCTTGAACATTTGAGCGATCCGTGGCGCGTGTTATCGCAATTAGTGACACATCTGAAACCCGGTGGCGTGTTGATTGCGAGTGTACCCAATGTGCGCAATTGGCGTGCTGTGTTCCCTTTGCTATTTGCCGGGCGCTGGGAATATGCCGATGCGGGTATTTTGGATCGCACCCACTTGCGCTTTTTTACGATGGCTAGCAGCGTCAAACTGGTGGGCGGGGCAGGGGTGCAGATTGAATCTATACAACGCTTACCTTTGACGACTTCGCCGCGGGCGAAATGGGCGAATCGCTTAACCTTGGGCTTGCTGCGTGACTTTATCACGCTGCAATTTCTGATTTGCGCGCATAAACCGCGCTGATGTCGGAAGCGCCTATGTCTGCCCCTAAGTCTGTCCCCGAGAATAAGCTCAGCCCAGCCGCAAACAGCGGTTGGCGTCATCGCTTACAACAAAACGCGATGTTAGCCAAGTTGATGCGCAACATCGGCTGGAATTTATTGGGACAAGTCGCGCCTTTACTGACGGCGCTGGTCGCCATTCCAATACTGATCAAAGGCATAGGTAATGAGCGCTTTGGCCTGTTGTCGATAGGCTGGATGTTGGTCGGCTATTTCAGTTTTTTTGATTTCGGCTTAGGCCGTGCGTTGACCCAAGTATTAGCGCAAAAATTGGCGACTACCCGCCCCGCTGACACCAGTCGCGAACAGTGGCAACGCGAACAAACCCAGTTGATTTGGAGCGGCATGTTGTTGATGCTAGGACTGGGGTGTGTAGTAGCGCTATTGCTCGCGTTGACAGTCACGCCGCTGGTGTCGCAAGTGTTAAACGTGCCGCCTGCTTTGCAGGCAGAAGCGCGCGCCGGGATTTGGTGGTTAGTGTTAGCCCTGCCTAGCGTCGTCGTCGCGACTGGCTTGCGTGGCGTGTTGGAAGCCCACCATGCGTTTAAATTGCTCAACTTAGTGCGCACCCCGCTTGGCGTCTTGACTTTTGCCGGGCCGCTGCTGGTATTGCCGTGGTCACAGCGGATTGACGATATGTTTGCCGTGCTATGCCTCGTGCGCTATCTGACCACGATCTTGTTTTTGCTTGCTTGCCAGCGCGTACAAGGTGGTTTTTGGCAGATTGGCTTTGCGCGCGAACTCTTGCCGGACTTGCTGCGCTTTAGCGGTTGGATGACGGTATCGAATATCGTCGGCCCTTTGATGATTAATCTTGACCGTTTGCTGATCGGCGCGCTGCTATCGCTAGCGGCCGTGACCCATTACACCACGCCGTTTGAAATGATGACGCGCATGCTGGTGTTGCCGGGCGCGGTAGCGGGCGTGTATTTCCCCTTGTTTGCGCAACACTGGAAGCTGGGTGAGTTGGCCCAGATGCGCCGTCTGCTCTGGCAAGGGACACGTTATCTAGGGCTGCTGATGGCCGCCATTAGCGCGGTGGTATTGGTGTTTGCACCCTTGATTTTGCAGCTATGGCTCAGCCCAGAATTTGCGGAGAAAAGTAGCACGGTGCTGCGCTTGCTAGCGGTTGGCGTGCTGTTAAACGGTTTAGCGAATTTGCCCTATGCCTTGGTGCAGGGCATGGGGCGCTCGAAAGTGACGGCGCAATTTCATTTGTTCGAATGTGTGTGTTATTTGCCTTTGCTGTATCTGTTGCTCAAGCTTTGGGGCATCAATGGCGTGGCTCTAGCGTGGGTATTGCGCGTCGCTCTGGATTGTGGCTTGTTGTATGCCTATGCGGCGCGGCACTTAGCAGGAGGGACAAATGGAGAACGCTAAGTCAACTACGCCGCAGCAACTCAGCAAACCCAAGGTGTGTGCAATTGTCGTCAGTTTTCAACCTGATCTGCCGCATTTATTGGCCCTGCTAGAAAAACTGAAATTGCAGACCAGTACGGTGTTGGTGGTCGATAACGGCAGTGTCGCGCGGCAAGAGATCGCCTCTGCTGTGATGGCGCTAGGCGTGCATTATTTGCAACTGCCAAGCAATATTGGTTTAGCTGCCGGTTTTAATCGCGGCATTCATTGGGCATTGCAGCAGCATGCCAGCCATGTCATTTTGTTTGATCAAGATAGCTTGCCAACGCCTTCGATGCTGCGCCAATTACTGTTTGCCGAAAAGCAGATTTTGACGATGGGCTTGCCGCTGGCTGCACTTGGCCCGGCCTATGTGGATGTGAAAAGCCATCAAATGGGGGCGGTGATTGGCCCGGAACGGTGGTTCACCCGGCGCAAATACAAGCCGGATTTTGCCATGCTGATCGAAGCCGGGTATTTAATTTCCTCGGGGCAGTTGATACGCACCAGTGTTTTGCAAAAAGTTGGCTTGATGCGCGAGGAATTGTTTATCGATGCGGTCGATATCGAGTGGTCATTGCGCGCGCGCCAGCAGGGTTTGCGCAACTTCGTGGTCGCCGATGCCTTGATGCAACATAATTTAGGTGATGCCAAGCTCAGCATAGGAAAAACCGAAATTGCTTTGCATAGTCCATTGCGACATTATTATATTATTCGCAATGCGCTTTTGCTGTGCCGCATGAAGCATATTCCATGGCGCTGGAAGGTGGTCGATTTCCTTAAAACAGTGCGCCGTTTTTTTGCATATTTGGTTTTGTGCAGCCCTCGCTGGCAGCATTTGATCTGGATGTGTCGGGGCTGGCGCGATGGCTTGTTAGGGCGTGATGGGCCAGCCCAAAAATGATAGATATATGAAGATATGCTGCAATGCAATGAAATTTGTTGCATTGCGGGATAGGTTATCCCTGAAATAAAAAATTTTAATTATCGACAGCAATTGACGCGAACAAGGTACACTCTGACAAAATAGCAGTGTCATGTATAAAAAGGAGGCTCGTAAAACCGTCGCCGTCGGTTTTCGAGGCTTTCTAAAAGTTTGATTGATCCGGGACGCCAAGTGGGAATGACGAATTCA
Organism: Burkholderiales bacterium; assembly: GCA_016197345.1. Taxonomy (GTDB): domain Bacteria; phylum Pseudomonadota; class Gammaproteobacteria; order Burkholderiales; family Burkholderiaceae_D; genus JACPVY01. The sequence continues at coordinate 4,070 of JACPVY010000533.1, read as the reverse complement.
AAATTAACTTTGTCAATTGTCAGCCACGGCCACATGTTTTTTGTGCGCCGCTTGCTGGAAGATATCGCTCGCTTTAAACGCGACGACATCGAAGTCATTTTGACATTGAATTTGCCGGAAGAATTGACATTTTCATTAGAGTCGATGCCATTTCCGATTCGCATCGTTAAAAATACCCATCCCAAAGGTTTTGCCGCTAATCACAATCATGCATTTCGCCTGAGCCACGGCGAAAATTTCGTGATTTTGAATCCTGATATTCGCCTGATCGATAATCCATTCGATGCCTTGTTGGCAATGGTGCAAGAAAATCCAAAATGCATCGCCGCGCCCTTGATCGTCAATGGTATGGGCGCGGTGGAAGATAGCGCACGTAAATTCCCTACGCCGTATTTGCTGATGAAAAAATTGGCCGGCAAAGTATTTCATTTTTCTGTCACACAAGATGCCTTGCCGATTAAAGATGAATTGCTAATGCCAGATTGGGTGGCCGGCATGTTTATTGTGGTGCCACGCGCGCTATATGAAACCTTGCAAGGCTTAAACGAGTATTACTTTTTATATTACGAAGACGTCGAATTTTGCGCCCGGGCGCGCTTGGCGGGTTGCCAGATTTTGGTCAATCAAAAAATCAAAGTCATCCACGAGGCGCAGCGCGATAGCCATCGCAAGGCGCGCTATCTGATGTGGCATATGAAAAGTGCCGCGAAATTTTTTACTTCTCAAGCGTATTTGCGCATTAGCATCCGCCGTTTATTTGGCGCGATGTAAGCCGATATTGCGATCTAGCTTCCATCTATGTCGATTTTGATTACTGGCGCGAGCGGCTTTGTTGGCCGCGCGCTGTGCTCTCACTTGCAATCCTTGCAACGTCTCTTTTTTCCACTGTATCGGCAAGCGCAAGCCGGGCAGTTTGCACAGGCGCGCTTTTTAGAGGCGCTGACAGCAGACAGCGATTGCCGCGCGCAATTGCAAGGCGCGCAAGTGGTGGTACACCTAGCGGCGCGGGTGCATGTGATGAGCGATAGCGAGAGCGATCCGCTCGCGGCCTATCGCGCCAGCAATACGGCGGCAACGCTCAATTTAGCGCGCCAAGCTGCGCAGGCTGGGGTGAAGCGCTTTGTGTTTTTGAGTAGCATCAAGGTCAATGGCGAACAGACATTACCCGGCCAGCCCTATAGCGCGCTTAGCACGCCTCAGCCGCAAGACCCGTATGGCGTATCGAAATGGGAAGCTGAGCAAGCTTTGCATGCACTCGGCTTAGAAACGGGAATGGAGATCGTCGTGATTCGTCCGCCGCTAGTCTATGGGCCGGGCGTGAAAGCGAATTTTTTGCAACTGCTGCGTTGGGTCGATAAAGGTGTCCCTTTGCCGCTAGCAGGCATACACAATGCGCGCAGCATGGTGTACGTTGGCAATTTGGTCGATTTAATTGTGCGTTGTTGTGATGCGCCGCAAGCGGTGGGACAGACCTTTCTTGTCTCAGATGGCGTCGATGTTAGTAGCGCGGAATTGGTGCGGGCGATTGCGAATGCGCTTGGTAAAGGGCCACGTGTATTTTATTTTCCGCTGCCCATGTTGCAGCTCATGGCGATGCTAGCAGGGCGGGCGCCAGCGCTACAGCGGCTAAGTTCTTCTTTACAAGTCGATATCAATGCGACTTGCACGCGCCTAGCGTGGCAGCCGCCATATTCGATGCAGCAAGGGTTGGCAGCAACGGTGAAACAGCTTGGCTAATTGAAAATGCGGCGCGCTCGGTGTTAGCGCTGAATGCCGATGGCGTTCAGCAAGGCGCTTAGGCGCTGGCTGATGCGACGGCGCACGCGCTGCCAGCGACTGCGGGTTGCCACTCGCCCAGCTCGCTTTGCGGCGAAACTATGCGCCGCCATTTGCAGGCCGATGCGATCTATTTGCTCCAAAGCTTGTGCCTCTGCTGTACTCAAACCAGCTTGCAATGCCACCATTTGCGGCTGTTGCAAAAAGCGCTGGCGTAATTCGGCATCGGTGTAAAGCCTAGCCAAAAACGTTTCTAGCGCAGGCGAACTCATGCAGCCTCTTGCGCGCGAGCGCGACCGATTTGCAAGGCGAGTCGTGTTTGCTGGATTTGTTGCAGTAGCGCGGTAAATGGTGGAAATTTGCCATCGCGCTCGATGATGACATCCAAACCCGGTGGCGCATGTTGGGCTAGTAGCGTCAACAATTCGAAAACTTCTGTTGGCACATCATGTATGTGATCGTCGAGCAATCGCCGACCTGTCCCTCCTGGCTGTTTGATCCAATGGCCACCACTTAAATGCACGGCCTTCACTTTGTGCAAAGGCAAACGCAGTAGCAGTGCGGCTGGCGAATGGCCAAAATTGACGGCATTCGCATACAGATTGTGCAAATCCAATAGCATGGACGCCCCGCTACCCTGCACGATGGCGCTAATCCATTCTGCTTCATCCATGCTACTAGCAGGGGGATCGATCAGCGTTGCAATATTTTCGAGTAACGGCAAACTGCCAACCACCTTGGCGGCGAGGGCGAGATTAGCGAGCGTACCGGCCACGCTTTCAGGCGTGCGCGGCGGCGCGGCGAGATGGCCGATTTCTATGCCGCCAGCACGGACAAAAGCTAAGTGCTCAGACCAAGAGACAGGTTGCAGGCGCTCGACTAAGCGCGCCATACGCTCTAAACGTTGCGGGGCGACAGCGATGCTAGAGGCTAGCCCTAGCGTTACGCCGTGTAGCGTCAGCGGCACGGTGGTAGCGAGGCTGGCTAACGCATGCATTTGATCGTGTGGCGCATTGAAGTGATCGTCGGCAATCACTTCGACGAGATCAATCTGGTCTAGGTGGTTGAAAATACCTGCTGCTAGTGCGTCGCGCCAACCGAGGCCGACGCGGTCGCTGTTCGCTGCAATCCGCGTGCTAGTCACCGCCACCACCACCGCAACTGCTGCCACAGCTACTGCCGCAACTGCTACCACTATCGCTACTGCCACTGTCCCCGCTACTATCACTGCTGCTACAGGCGGTGCTGGAACAACTGCTACAGCCAGAAGAACTGGCGCCGCTGTCTGTATTTCTCGCGTGGCGAGGAAATACTTCACCAACGTAGGCGAACGCGAACGCTGGCAAAACCCCTAGTCCGAAAATGGCAGTCAATAATTGCACTTCGCTAGGCGCGCCAAGATGTTGCAAATTTTTGGCGTTTGCGCGCTGGTTTTTATGTAGTGTTTGCAAGGCTTGCAATGTCTTTTGGCCGCGTGGCGAAATGCCGCGTCGAAAAATAGCGAAGGGCAGTACCAAGGCCAAGGCGGCGCACAACAAGGCAATGCCGCCAAAATAGAGTTTGGCGCTGTTATCGTCTGTCATGCTAATGAGCACTACGCCGATCACGATCCCAAGGATTCCAACTGGCAAACAGATCAGCGCACGCAGCAATCGTGCCGGCCACTCAAGATGCAAGCCTTCGTCGCGCATATATTGTCGATAGCCAACCATTGAAGGAAAGAGACGTTTCGCTTCGAAAACGGCGTGGGCTTTTTTCTCGAAGGCAAAGAACTGCAATATTTCACGTTCTAGCTCGAATTGCGGGCGCTCTGTGGGGTGTGGGTAGTCAGCGACCAGCATGCCATTGGTTTGCTTCAATAAACCGCGTTCAATCAGCGAAATAATCGCAATACGGAGTGCTTCATTTTTGCCGCCACGCAAATAGGCAACAAGATAAGGTGATTTAGCGATGCCTAGAGGCAGGGCAGGTTGCTTAAAACGCGCGAGAATTTTGCGGGCGAAATAGCAAAGCGCCAGCATGGTGAGCAGATAGAGTTGTAGCTGTATCAGCTCAGCTAAAGGGATAGACATGTGTCCCTCTTCATCAGGTCAGGTCAGCGATAGGGGCGGCGCTCAAGATCTTGTCCCTTTCTTTGGCGGCTCGGTTTGCCGTTTCGCACGCCTAGCGCTGCGGGCGTCGTGAAATTTAAAAACGGTTTTCAGATTTGAACTCAACTAGATCTGTTTATTATATTTGCTTTTTATATTTTAATAAATGATTAATTGTTTTAATTTCTTTAAGTTTGAGTTTAT
>JACPVY010000532.1 GCA_016197345.1 Burkholderiales bacterium | reverse complement strand
TCTTGGCCAACGCATCACCTAAATTCCGAGAGTAAACGTGATTTCCGAAAAGTTTACAACTGATATTTGCAAGTCATTGAATTTAAAGAGTTTTTACATGGAGATTGGGCGGGATTTTAGAGTTGTGTATAACGATATGGGGTAAAGCGATGTTCGCAAATTCAAGAAATACCCGCGCAGTAGGTTTTCCGAGGTTCCCAGTCATGTTTTATTTAAATATTCAGATTTTATTTTCAAAAAATAAATCATACTTTTAATAAGAATCTCAGCATTGTGTGCAGTTGCGTCAAATGGAATTCCGCGTTACGATGTGAAATCATTTTTTGCTGCTTCGCGTAAATATTTTATGCGCAGCCGCATTTGCTTATGCGTTTCTCTTTTAAAAGGAACTAGCGAAATTCTTTTTCCAAATATAGAAAAACAGAATTGATTTATATCCATATTTGAATTTCAAATATTGTTCAAATCTCTTATTTGTTAATGATCTTTCTTAATTTAAATAATTGAGAAATTTCTTGATCACACAAGGGCTTAGTGAGTGCTATCCCGCGCTCAAAGTTGCCGCACATCAGGTTATCAAGGTATGGAAATACAGATTCAAGAGCAACACCTAGCCCATCAGCAAGATGCAGCCCCCGATCTCACCAGTGTGGTTGCACAACTGCGTCATTCGCGAGAAATCACGCATAAGGTGCGCCATTTAGGACGGATTCGCGAATTACCTTCGAAAGCGGCATTATTAGATATTTTGCAAGGGCTGGCTGCCGCTTTATTTCCCACTCACTACAGCAATGTGCAATTAAACGACGATAGCATTGATTATTTCGTCGGCCACACACTCAATAGCATCAAACCCATCCTAATTGAACAAGTACGACGTGCCTTGTTATTTGTCGCTGGCGAAACGGGGGGCGATGAACAAACACTGCCGCAACAAGCCGAATACATCACACAACAGTTTTTATCGCAACTACCTGAAATACGCGGCTTATTAGTCTCAGATTTACATGCCGCTTTTCAAGGTGACCCTGCCGCCTCCAGTATTTCAGAAGTTTTATTGTGCTATCCCGGCACAATTGCGATTTTGCATCACCGCTTAGCACATGCCTTGTTGCGTTTAGGTGTGCCATTTTTGGCACGCATGATCGCCGATATCGCGCATTCCCGCACGGGCATCGACATCCATCCCGGCGCGCAAATTGGCGATAGTTTCTTCATAGACCACGGCACTGGCGTCGTGATTGGCGAAACCGCCATCATCGGCAATCACGTACGGCTATATCAAGCGGTGACGTTAGGCGCGAAGCGCTTTCCTAGCGACGAACAAGGCGTGCTGCTGAAAGGCAATGCGCGCCACCCCATCGTTGAGGATGACGTCGTGATTTATGCCGGCGCCACCATTCTCGGCCGCATCACCATCGGCAAAGGTTCCACCATCGGCGGCAACGTCTGGCTGACGCAAAGCGTGCCGCCGGGTAGCAATGTGTCGCAAGCGCACATGCGTAGTGGCGATTAATTTTCCACCGTACTTAGTTTTTATCCACCGCATTACCACAGGAGATTGACATGACTCAAACATTTGAAGAACAAACCGCGCTCACCGACGCAGGCGCGCGCGGCCTAGCGATTGCGACCCGTACCGTCCCGCAGATGTCACGCATCACCCCACGTTGGTTGACGCGTTTGCTCAATTGGGTGCCATTGGAAGCCGGTATTTATCGCGTCAACCGCGTCAAAGATGCCTCTAGCGTAGTGGTCGATTGCTCTGAACGCGACGAACGCGTGTTGCCAGAAACCTTTGTTGATTACGTTGAAAATCCACGCGAATACCAACTCAGCGCCGTCACCACCGTAGTCGAAGTGCATACCCGCATTTCCGATTTGTATAGCAACCCATACAACCAAATCGCTGAACAATTGCGCTTGACGATTGAAATCATCAAAGAACGTCAAGAAAGCGAATTGATCAACAACAAAGAATACGGCTTGCTGCATAGCATCGCTCCTAGCCAACGCATCAAAACCCGCACTGGCGCGCCGACGCCAGACGATTTGGATGAATTGATCACCAAAGTGTGGAAAGAGCCCGGCTTTTTCCTCGCCCATCCATTAGCGATTGCCGCTTTTGGCCGCGAATGTACGCGCCGTGGCGTGCCACCGCCAACCGTTTCGCTGTTTGGTTCGCAATTCTTGACCTGGCGCGGCATTCCACTGTTCCCATCCGACAAACTGGAAATCGTTGATGGCAAATCGAATATTTTGCTGATCCGCACGGGCGAAAGCCGTCAAGGCGTGGTCGGCTTGTTCCAGCCAAATCTGCCGGGCGGCGAAACCAGCCCAGGCTTGGCGGTGCGCTTCATGGGCATCAACAAAAAAGCGATTGCCTCTTACCTTGTCTCGCTGTATTGCTCGCTGGCTGTGTTGACGGAAGATGCGATTGCCGTGCTGGAAGGCGTTGGCAAAATGGAACACGATGAAAATGCCAGAATTTTTGAATATTACTGCAAACAGTCGCGCCTACCCCGAATAGCATAGGCGCGGCCGGGGTGTCGCCGAACGGATTTCCAGCCACAGTTGCGGATGCGCCACGTTCGGTTGCGCCGTCTGTGCCGGTAGCAGCTAGCTCTGGTTTGCCGCTGGCTGATCTCGGTGGCGGACATGCTGTGCCTGATGATGCGCAATTGGCGCAGTTACTCAGTCCGCGCCCGGTGTCGCACAACGAACAACCCGCAGCCCATGCGCAAGATCATGCACCGTTTTATTTCTTGCAGCAGGATGTGCCTGCTAAGCCCGCTAGCAAGGCGTTCGGTAGCAATCCTGTTACTTCTGGCTCGCAACGCGGCACTAGCGATTGGTTTAGCAACACGCCGTCGCCCGCAGGTTTTGGTTTGCCGAGTGAAGCGGAATTGATCGCCTTGCTCAAGCCTGCGCAATTTGGCTTGCCTAGCGGTAGTGGTGGTGCGGCGAGTAGCGAAAGTGCTGCGCCGTATTATTTTCTGGAGCATAGCCAAGCCAGCCATAGCGCCCCTAGCGTCAAGCACGGGCAACATGCTAGCCCACCGAGTTGGCCGGGTTCGCATGCGGGCGTCGGCACGGCGCGGCCACCGTTTGATGTGAATGTGGTGCGGCGTGATTTTCCGATCTTGCAAGAACGCGTCAATGGTCGGCAATTAGTGTGGTTGGATAATGCCGCTACCACGCAAAAGCCGCAAAGCGTGATTGATCGCTTGAGCTACTTTTACCAACACGAAAATTCGAACATTCATCGCGCTGCGCATACCTTGGCAGCACGGGCGACTGATGCTTACGAAAGCGCGCGCGACAAAGTGCGTGGCTTTTTGAATGCCGCATCGAGCAATGAAATCGTGTTCGTGCGCGGCACTACCGAGGCAATTAATTTGGTAGCGCAAAGCTGGGGGCGACAAAACATCGTGAAGGACGATGAAATCGTCATCAGTTGGCTAGAACATCACGCCAATATCGTGCCTTGGCAACAGCTATGTGCGGAAAAAGGCGCGAAGTTGCGCGTGATTCCAGTCGATGATGATGGCCAAATTTTGCTCGATGAATACGCTAAATTGCTGACGCCGAAAACCAAGCTCGTCTCGTTCACGCAAGTGTCGAACGCGCTAGGCACCATCACACCAGCGAAGCAAATGGTGGAAATGGCACATAGCGTTGGCGCCAAAGTGCTGGTCGATGGTGCGCAATCTGTGTCCCATTTACGAGCCGATGTGCAATATCTCGATTGCGATTGGTTTGTCTTTTCTGGCCATAAGATTTTCGGCCCAACCGGCATCGGTGTGCTGTATGGCAAAGAAGCGCTGCTGAACGAAACGCAACCATGGCAAGGTGGCGGCAATATGATCAAAGATGTCACTTTTGAGCATACCCAATACCATGCAGCGCCGGGGCGTTTTGAAGCGGGGACAGGTAATATCGCCGACGCCGTCGGTTTAGGCGCGGCGCTTGACTATGTCAACCAACTCGGTATCGAAAACATCGCGATGTACGAGCATCAGTTGTTGCAATATGCCACCCATCAATTGCGTAGCATTCCCGGTTTGCGTTTGATCGGCACGGCGGAGCATAAAGCCAGTGTGTTGTCATTCGTGTTGAAAGACCACAAAACCGAGCACGTTGGTGCGGCCTTGGCGCGCGAGGGCATTGCTGTCCGCTCTGGCCACCATTGCGCGCAACCGATTTTGCGCCGTTTTGGGCTGGAAGCAACGGTACGTCCCTCATTAGCGTTTTATAACAATTGCGCGGATGTGGATAAGCTGATTGCTGCGGTACGGCGGATTCAAAACGGGCAACATGCGATTTAATCTGAAGTAATTAGTCTGTCCCGCATTCGCTTTCGTGCTTGATGAACAGGGTTTGTCGCTAAGGTGGCAAACCCGTTTTTTTATTGCCCCAGCGCTAAAGTGGGCAATAAAAAAGGATGCCGTAGCATCCTTTTTTTGGCGCAAAAGCGTATTAGGCTTTTTGTTGGCGACGACGCATCGCCACCAATGCTGCCAGACCAACGGCCATCATGGCATAGGTTTCTGGCTCTGGTACTGGAGTCATCGGTGCAAATTTGACCGATTGGCCGTTGTAGATCGCATTCACATGCAAGTCTTTGATCAAGAAGTTGCTGATGTTGGTGCTTTTGAACAACCAGCTTACTTTTTCGCCATCGTTGAAACGATTAGCGTTGTTGGATGGATTGAAGAAAACGCCGCTGCTACCAAAGCTTTTCACGGCGACCGTGCCAGTGACATCAAACAAAGGCAAGGTGCTTTGGCTAAGCGAGCCGGAAGTCATAGCGAAATCCAAACCGAAGACAAATGGGTTGCCTGAATTATATTTATTATCCCAATTGGCGGCCAACGTCCATTTGGTGTCAGCACCGATTTGTTCCAAACGCAAGGTGCCCATGTTTTGGCTAGGGAAGCCAGCCGTGTTCGATAAGCCAAGTACAAAATTTTGCACCGTACCGCTTGGGACTGCAATTGCAGGAGTGAGCTTCACAGGTGCTGCAAATGCACTTGGTGCAGCAACGATGGCGACCAAAATGGCTGCCTGCGTAATTTTTTTGAAAGTATTCATATTAGTTATTGCATTAATTTTCAATCAACATGCGCAGGTGGCTAGGCGCATTCTCAGCAAGCATTGAGCAGATACGGGGACACCTTTTTTCTGTCTAAAATTGTCAAAAGAATCGTGTTTGCCCGAAAACACAACAATACCTGATGCAGACTAGGGAAGGTAAGCCACTTTGGATCACCTTACACTGCATTTAATTGCAAAATTGCAAAATTGCAACTTCAGGTTTCTTTCGACAGCGCAGAATTATAGTCTCTGCACATTTTTTGAGCAAGAAATAATGAGCCAAATCGCCGTTTTCTAGTATTGTTATTGCATTCGCAATTTTAAAAAAATTGCTCTAGGCAAGTTTATTATTTTCCTTACGATATGATTCGCATCTCAACATGCCGACCACTTTACGATGACTACCCTACCCGCCTTACGCCATTTGACACCTTTATTTGCTGCCATTTGCCTTGCTGGTGCGCTCACACCAACCCTAGTAATCGCTGCACCGACCACAATCAGCAGCACCACCGATAGCACCGCA
>JACPVY010000531.1 GCA_016197345.1 Burkholderiales bacterium | reverse complement strand
CTGCGCTAGCGTTTGTTGCGAGATAAAGGGATCATCCTTGATCAGTTGCAAAATCTGTTCTTTGCGCGAAGTGTCGGACACGATAGGCTTGTCGGTTTATTGGAATAAGGGATGATGGGGAATAATCAAACATTTGTTTTTTATGATAGACATTTGTTTGTTTGCTGTCAAATCGCTGTTCATATTGCGCCGCTCGCTTCGACATAAAATTTTTTCCATTCTCTGCCCCACTTCTGTCAGAATTCCACCTTTCGATTTTCAATCTTCAATCTCTGTCGCTACGATTGCTACAAATGCCGCACTTATTGCATTTGCATGTATTCGCTATTTTCGGCGCAGGGCCAACCAGTTCTTTAAGTGATCTCCATGTCTATCAAATCCAAAATTCGTAACGTGCCTAATCATCCGAAACCAGGCGTCATGTTTCGCGACATCACGACGCTGCTGAAAGATGCAGAAGGTTTTCGCGAGATGCAAAACATCTTGGTGCAACGCTACCAAGACGTGAAAATCGATAAGGTCATCGGGATTGAATCGCGCGGTTTCATCGTTGGTGCGCCCTTGGCGATTGCGCTGGGCGTGGGTTTTGTCCCTATGCGCAAAAAAGGCAAGTTGCCTGCTGAAACGGTAGGCTTTGATTACGAACTGGAATATGGCACTGACCGCATCGAGTTGCATACCGATGCCATTAGCGCAGGCGAAAAAGTGCTATTGGTCGATGATTTGATCGCCACTGGCGGCACCGCTGAAGCCGGTTGCAAGTTGATCGCGATGATGGGTGCAGAAATCGTCGAATGCGCGTTTGTGATTGATTTGCCTTTCCTCGGCGGCCGTCAGCGCTTAGAAAAAATGGGGCAAAAAGTGTTTGCGATGTGCGCTTTTGAAGACGAAGAATAAGACGGTATTGAGGCGGGTGAGCCATCTAGTGTTGGCCCGGTAGGGTGGGCAACTCGTTGCCCACGGACTTATGGGGCTAGCAACTAGCCCGCCCCGAATTAAGCGAGAAAATCAGCATGAACGATTTCATTGAAGTCTATGACGATGCCTTGGGTGCAGAATTTTGCGCGAAGATGATTGCGGTGTTCGATAAGAGTCCGCATCTGACGCAAGGTAAGGCTGGTGGTCAAGTCGATACGACGAAAAAACTCAGTACCGATTTGTATCTGAACGATCATCGTGACTACGCGCCGTTACTGCAAGAAATCACGCAAGTGACGACCAAGTATGTGGCGCAGTATATGGAGAAATATCGCTTCGCGCTGATCGCACCGCTCGCTTTGACGCTTCAGCATCCGAAAACCGGCAAAGCAGTGGCGCTGACGCATGAAAACTACGATGAAATCGCGCAAGGCAAGACAGAAGATTTGATGAAAAGCCTGTATCGCCTAGGCAAAATACAGGTGCAAAAATACGCTAAGGGTAGCGGTAACTACAATTACTGGCATTGCGAAGTCTATCCCATGGCGCCGCATAACGAGCAATTGCATCGCAGTTTGCTGTTTATGTTTTATTTGAATGATGTCGCTGAAGGTGGGCAGACGGAATTCTTTTATCAAGAGCGCGCTATTTCGCCGAAAGCCGGGCGGATGGTGATTGCGCCGGCCTATTTCACCCACACCCATCGCGGTTGTGTACCAACCTCCAACGATAAATACATTTTGACAAGCTGGGTGCTGTTGCAGCGCGCAGAGCAGTTGTACGGCGCTTAACGGCCCTGAATGACGATCAAGTCGGTGTCGCTGGAGGAGGTGCGGTTGCTGTGACTGGGGTTGGCTGTGCAGCCTGTGCTTCTGGTAGCACGCCATTGTGCCCTGCGCCGATTTGCTCCAAGCGATAGCCATAGCTATACACTGGCGCTAAGCGATAGCCGTTTTCTGGCCGTAGCTGTAGTTTGTTGCGCACCCGCGAAACATGGGTATCCATCGTGCGTGATACCAATTCGGCATCGCGTGACCACACGGTTTCATGGATAAACGTGCGCGATAATGGCCGTCCTAGGTTGCGGAATAGCAAGAGCGCGAGATCAAATTCTTTTTGCGTTAATTCAATCGGTTTGTTATTCAACAAGAGCCGCCCAGTACGGGTTTCAAATACATAGTCGCCAAATTTGATTTGTTCGACATTGTGTGCATCTGGGTAAGCGCGGCGCAATAGCGCTTGCACGCGCGCCACCAACTCAACGCGGCGAATTGGCTTGACCATGTAGTCATTTGCCCCAGCATCCATGCCTTCGATGATGTCATCTTCGCCTGAGCGATTCGCTAGCACTAGCACTGGCATATTTGCGGGCAAATTATCGCGTGACTGGCGCAAGACTTCTACCCCGCTCAAATCTGGCACCTGCCAATCGAGTATCAGCATGTCGAAATTATCTTTGCGCAACTGTAGCAGCAGCTCTTTCGCGCTATGAAATGGCTGGCACTCATGACCGGTGGATGTCAGCACCCCACAGATCAAATCTGTTTGGGTGGGATCAATGTCTAAAACGGCAACTGCTAATAAGTTATCTTTCACGAAAAATTGCCGTTTTGCATTGGTTTAATAGCGGATCGGTATTGCCTATTGCTTGGTAGATTAAGCGAGCGATAGTAAATGGCAATCTTAATGAAAATATTACCATTAACCAGTTTTTGTGCGGCAATAGTTTGCCACTATTTTCACAAAATGTACCGAATGATACAACAATACTGAAATTGGCAATCTTAATGCCTGACGCAAGATTTGCAGGAACTGCCGCGCAGCATGAGTCAGTCAATGACCCCATCTTTGCGCAGAAAATGCGGGAAATCAATCACCTGTTCGGGTTGTCTGCTGCACAAATGATACGCATTGCGGGCGATCTGGCGAGCTGGTAGAGGGTAAAGCGCGAATGTGGGCGTTCAGCATAGGCACAAAAAAACTTTGCTGAGTGTGGTATGCATGCGCGAATGCTAGCAGCGATGCATTTTAGGCTGCAATATTGCGGTGAGCGGGAGGTGAGTCAAGAGGGCGCCGCAGTGTGCGCGGCGCTCCTGTTTTATTGACTGTCAGGCAAGACAACGTTGACATCGAGCACTTCTAAGTTACCTTGGCGATCCAAAGAGATTTTGATGTCTTCAGGATTGACCTTGGTGTATTTCGAAATGACGTCGATCAATTCTTTATGCAACGCAGGCAGAAAATCTGGCCCGCTACGACCATTGCGTTCGCGTGCGATGATGATTTGCAAACGTTCTTTAGCGGCACTAGCAGTTTTGGGTTTGCTTGGAAACAGGAAAGACAGTAGAGCCATTATGGTTTCCCTCCAAAGATGCGCTTGAGTAAGCCCGGTTTTTCATACGTGGTAAAGCGCATCGGCCGTTCTTCACCCAAAAAGCGCGCGACCACGTCTTCGTAGGCTTGCGAGACGTCGCTGCCTTTCAAATGGATCGCAGGATTACCTTGGTTCGACGCATGTAGCACCGATTCCGATTCAGGAATAATGCCGAGCAAAGGAATGCGTAGAATTTCTTGGACATCGGTGTAGGACAGCATTTCGCCTGCTTCGACGCGTTTGGGCGAATAGCGGGTAATGAGTAAATGTTCTTTAACGGGTTCGCCGCCAGATTGCGCGCGGCGTGATTTGGCTTGCAAGATGCCGAGGATGCGATCGGAATCGCGTACCGACGACACTTCTGGGTTGGTGACGACCAGTGCTTCGTCGGCAAAGGTCAATGCCATCAGTGCGCCATGCTCAATCCCGGCGGGGGAATCGCAAATGATGTAATCGAAATTCATCTGAATCAAATCATTCAACACGCGTTCCACGCCATCTTCTGACAAAGCGTCTTTGTCGCGCGTTTGCGAGGCAGGCAAAATGAACAAGTTGTCGCAATGTTTGTCTTTGATCAGCGCTTGATTCAGCGTTGCTTCGTTGTTGATGACGTTGATCAAATCATAGACAACACGGCGCTCGCAGCCCATGATCAGATCGAGGTTACGCAGGCCGACATCAAAGTCGATGACGACGGTTTTATGGCCGCGCAAAGCGAGGCCGGAGGAAAAACTGGCGCTGGATGTAGTTTTGCCAACGCCGCCTTTGCCGGAGGTCACAACAATAATTCTTGCCACGAAAAGTCCTTCTCGAAATAGGGTGAAGCAGCTGCCGCAACAGCGTGTAATAAGTTTTTTATTTGCCTACGGGGGCGATAGGTTGAATATCAATTCTCTCGCCGATCAATTTGGTCATACTAGGTTGGTTGCTGACATTATTCGGCACGCCTTCTTCAAACGTGCGATACATGCCAGCAATCGAAAGCAATTCTGGTTCCAGCCCAAAAGCAAAAATGCGTGCATTGGCATTGCCATTCGCGCCCGCTAGCGCACGTCCGCGCATTGCTGCATACACATGGATGCTGCCGTCGGCGATGATTTCTGCACCATTATTGACGACTGCGGTAATAATTAAGTCGGCGCCACGCGCATAAATGCGTTGCCCGGCGCGCACTGGGGTATCAATGATGATGGTGTCTGCCGGAGCGCTGGTGCTGCTTGGCACTTGCACCACTTTTTCGACGATACGTTCGATAATTTTTTCGACCACAATTGGCGCATTGGTCGTTTCTGGTGCGGTTTCTAGGTGCGGTTTAGCGCTGCTATCTAAACTTAAACCTTGCTTTCGTATCGCATCGTGTGTCAGCGGCAAGCTATTTTTTACCGCGACAGCATTTAAATGGTAAGACTTTAGTAAAGCGACCAACTCTGCCCACGCAATATTGCCTTGCTCTTCGCCGAGGTGGCTTAAATCAATGACTGCAAATTCATCATCAAAAAAGTCTGGTGCGCCACCTGTCATTTCTACCAGCGCCGCGTCAAGCACGGCGAGATCAATTTCGCGCAAAATAACAGAAATCGCAACCACGGTGGAAATTTTAATTTCTACTGGTTGATGGAGAGAACTTTTTTGCATAGCACCACAGTCTAGGTTTCGATTAATTGACAATGAATTCGAATACAAGCTAAGCATCATATACGAGGCTAGCCCAGTGCAGCTAGCGTATTACACCGCATTCCATCGCAGATAGTAGGCTGGTGTGGGGAAATGCGCATTTTACTTGAAAGTATTGCAATCTGGCAGCTTTGTAGAAAACCGATTTAGCGACTATTTTGCAACACCCTACAGTGGACAATTTACTACTTGCGGGCAGTCAAAACGGAATTTTTGATGCTGTGCACAAAATGTTTTAGTTGCTAGGTATAATCATCTAATTCCAAGTCCAGTTGCGTTTCTCCATCATCGAAATGATGCGCGGGCTGGCATTAGAAGCTAGGGCATTTCGAAAAAGCGATAGGCAATATGTGCCATTTTTTCGAAGCCCTGATG
>JACPVY010000530.1 GCA_016197345.1 Burkholderiales bacterium | reverse complement strand
AGCGTTTCAGCACCTTGTTGCAGGGCTTGGTTCGATTCTTGTAATTGGGCGGTACGTTCCGCCACTTGCGCTTCAAGGCCAACATTCAAACCTTGGATTTCGGTGATGTATTCGTAGGCGCGGAGTGAGGCGGTGATGGCGGTGGAGAGTTTTTGTGCCGAGATATCGGTTTTTGCCATATAGGCGTCGATTTCATAATCGACGACGACATCTTGTTCTGGTGCATGGCCAGGTTGGCCCGTGCGTAAAATCAAACGAATTGAACGGTTTTTGTATTCATCGCGGATGGTGCGGACTAGATCCAGGCCAGCTGTCTTGGTTTCCATCACCACGTCAACTAGCGCTAGGGCAATTTCACTTTCTTCTTGCAGCACTTCGCGTGCTTCGCGCGCTGAGCTGACGCTAATGAGTTGCAAGCCCCGGCCACGAAAACGATAACTGCGCAACACCAAGCGGGTGACGGCATGCACCTGATCATCGTCATCAATCACCAAAATCTTCCATGGCGGCAAGGTTGGTTTGGTGTTGCGCACAGTTTCTTGATCGTTGATCAGAAAATCCATGCCTTTTTCAGTGTCATTTGTCATAAAAATCTCAGCACGCAATTACGATGAAAGTGAGCAGCTTTTAGGAAACTTCTGTAAATCAAGGGAACCCCGAAAGTAGTGCGTGAACACATGAATGACGATCTGCGCTGGCTATTGCTGTTGATCGTGATCTACACGTTGCCCTCAACAGTGACACCTCGCATCACCTGGAAGTCTGCTAAGACTACAGGCAGGTAGATGCAGCGTATCATATTCACCGCTTTTGAGGCTATACCCTATCGAAAAATGGTGGCTTTTCTGCCCGCTCTCTTGCATCATCGGCACTTGACTAACATGGGCGCAACAATTGCAGTGCTGGCTTGCTGCTAAGCGGATTGCGGCGGTACTGGTGGGGCAGCTTGTTGTGGTAGAGTAATGGTGACGATAGTCCCTTGACCTAGGGTACTTTCGACTTTGACTTGGCCGTGCAGGCGATGGGTGATGTGGTTGTAAGCGACATGCAAACCCAAGCCAACATGGCCGCCGCTGCCGCTCATGCTGGTGAAAAAGGGTTCAAACACACGCGGCAAATCATTGGCGGCGATGCCTTGGCCGTTATCGGCGATGATCAGTTCGACCGCGCCACTGCTATGTTTGCGCGCTTGCAACACTACCTTGCCCGCACGCCCCGAGGCAAATGCGTGATCCAATACATTGGCCATGATGCGCGACAGTACTTCGGTCAAGGCGGCGCTAACGGTATGCAGCGTTAAGTTCGGTTCGACCAGTAATTCTATGCTGTGGCCAAATTGCTCAAAATCGCTGTGGATCAAGCTGACGAAATCCGGCAAGTAGCGCGTCAAATCAATTTCATCGACCACATCGCTATCGTAGCTAACGGCAATCCCTTGAAAGCTAGTGATCAGCGCTGCCGCGCGCTTGATGTTTTGCAGCGCTAGCCCGGTGTATTCCAAACCTTCTGCAATTGCTTGCTGTAAATCGCCTTTACTTAAATTGGCATTGATAACGCCTAGATCGAGTTTTTGCCATGCATGATGATTGCCAGACAAGGCTAGCATGGCATTGCCGATAGGGGTGTTGACTTCATGCGCCACCCCTGCCACCAGCCCACCGAGCGCAGCGAGTTTTTCTTGTTGCACCAACTGCGCTTGTGCGGTGTGCAAGGCATTCAGCGCTTCTGCATTGGCAAGCGCAATCGCACCATATGAGCAGAGCGTGCGAAAAATCATGCGCTCACGTTCGCCATATGCTTGTTCTCGATTCGACTGAATCGACATCACGCCCAGCAAGCGCTGTCCGACCACCAGCGGGCCATAAAGCGAAGTCAGCATGCGGCTGCCGGAAATCGGTAACGCCAAGCCTTGCCCGGCTTTGCGCTCAAGCAGGATTTCTTGTTGCTCGCGCCCCGCTTTCGCTGCATTCGAACTCGGTGAATCGAGTTGCACATGAAAGGTCGGCAGCACTTGCGTACCTTCACGACCAAAACCGCTTTCCAACTCTTTGCCATCGGCGCTGGTACGATAAATCACCAACACAGAAGTATCGAGCAAGCGGCCAACGTGAAAATGCAAGGCTTCAAACACGGCATTGGCGTCGAGATTCGCGGTGATATCGCGCCCCACTTCGCCGAGTTGGCGCAAGGTTTCGGCCGAAATTTCGAGTTCGGCATTGGCATGCTGTAAATGCAAATTCGAATCGTGCATTTCAGCGGTGCGGGTGGCGACTTGATTTTCCAGTTGCAATTGATGTTGCCGTAAATAGCGTGTACGCACTTGCATCAAGGCAAATGCTGCGCCTAGGACCGAGGCGATTTGCAAGCCGCGAAACCACCACGTTTCATGCCACGCAGGTAATACTTTGAGGGCGATTTGCAATTCATTTTCACTCCACACACCACTGCGATTGCTGGCTCGTAAGCGTAGCTGATAATTGCCCGGCGTCAGATTGGTATAGGTGACAACGCGCCGATTGGCGTCGGTTTCTATCCACTCATTGTCATAGCCAACCAATTGGTAGGCATAGCGATTACGCTCGGGTGCCGAATAATCTAGCGCGGCAAATTCTAAGGCGATGCTATTGGCATTCGCTGGAATGATCAGAGGTTCTTCTACACTGCTTTCTGACGCTTTGGGATTTTTCGATACGGCTTCGGTATTCCAGCCTAGCTTGGGTAAGATGCGATTGAAGCGATTGGCGAATACCGATTTACCGCCAATGCGGGCATCGGTAATGACGAGCGGTGGTTGATAGCGCCATTCATCTAAAAAATCCGGCCGCACCACCGTCAAACCACCGACGCCACCAAACAATATTTCTCCCTGCGCGGTAATGCCACCAGAACGCGCCCAATAGCTGGAAAGATTGACGCCATCGGCATGCTGATATTTATGCACTTTGTAGGTGTCCGGCTCTATCATCGCTAAGCCATCATCGGTGCTAGCCCAAATGCGACCTTTTTTATCGAGCAATAATTTATTCACATTCGCATGCGGCAAACCTTCTGCCGTGCCAATGCGATGAAATAGCGGCGTGCCGTTGGCGTCGCGTTTTTCCAGCACATTGATGCCAGTGCCAAAGGTGGACAGCCATAGTCGCCCGCTGTTATCGGTGACAATCGCCGTAATGGCAGAAGAAGCGAGCGCGCGCTCATTGGAGGCATTGGGCTTGATTTTTTCGGTGCGACGGCTGTTAGGGTCAAACAAAATCAGACTGTCGCGGGAGGCGAGCCACAGGCTGTCATTTGGCCCCGGCTCAATCACATTGATGCGTTGCTCATGCAACCAGTCGGTACTGATGCGCTCGATAGGATTGGCGGCAGAACTCAAATCCATTTGCCATAGCCCGTCTTGCGCTGTCCCTATCCATATTTTGTCGCCGATTCGGCGCATATAGCGCACTTCGGCTAAGCCGCCAGTGCCGGGTAAATTCAGGCGCTGCAATTGCTTGCCTTCAGTATCGCTGAGGTAGAGGCCGAGACTGGTGCCGATCAGCATTTGCCCTTGATTACCTTGCGCGATGGATAGCACGATTTCAGGCGGCAGCGATTTTTCTGGCGCCGCCAAATTGGGCCGCAAACCTGCCACTAAACCGCTTTCAGGGTCGATCACATCGACGCCGTTCGCCCCCAGCCCCAACCAAATCTTGCCATCATCGGTGGCTAAGACCGACCACACGCTAGGGTCGCTAATGCCATCACTTTGGCTACTCGCACCAAATAAGGTCAAAAAAGCATGGCGGTGAGGATCATGCCGACTCAGGCCATTGCGGGTGGCAATCCATACCATGCCGGAGCGATCACGGGTAATTGCCCCCACTGGCTAAAGCGAGCGTGCGCACGATCACTGCTTGTTCGGAGGCGACGGGAAGCGCAACCCGTTCAAATTGGGCGCTACCGGGTTGACGACGCACCAAGCCACGGCCTGTGCCTATCCATAGCGTGCCATTTTTTTCACGTAAGAGCGCATAAATATGATTGTCTGGCAAACTTTGCGCATCATTCGGGTCGAATTGCCAGTGACGCATGCCACCCGTATCGGGCGTATATTGATCCAAGCCGCCATCGGTACCGATATAGATGCCGCCATCGCCATCATCCGCTAGCGCTGAAACCGAAGCATGCGATAAACCACCGGGGCCAATTGGCACTCGCTCGAAATTATCGAATTGTGGGTTGTAGCGGGCGAGGCCGCCTTCGTACGTGGCAACCCACATCCGCCCACGGCTATCGGTATGCATCGCTTGTATCCACACATCGGGCAGCGAATGCAAGTCTTTGGGATCGGGTAAATAAGTGCGGAAACGATAGCCATCCCAGCGTGACAGGCCGCCTTGCGTACCTACCCACAGAAAACCATCTTGGCTTTCATGAACGGCGGTCGCAATCGGATGCGGCAGGCCGCGATCAGTGCTGATATTTTGAAAGATCGTGCTAGCTAAATGGCTCCAGCGCGCATTGCTATCAATACTTTGTGGTGAAATGGGTGGGTGAGCGAAAGTGGGCTGTGGCATGCAGCAATAAAGCAACAGGCAGGTGATTACGCACTGCCCATAAAACAGGCAGCGCTGTCCCGCGCTGAGAAAAAAATGCCGAACTTGCAACATGCCGTCCCCGGTAATGCGCTGCTCTGAAGACATTTTACGGTGCATTAAGCGAAGTGGCAGGCATCGTAAAAGGCTGCATTTGAGACCTCAAACTTGCTAGCAAACGCGCCAGCGTACATTTGGCTGACGCAGTGAATTGCTTGAGGTGCACACATCGCATCCTAGCGAAAATTCATGCAAACAGGCTATGTTTTTTTTCATTCTCGATGGGCTGCAATGCATCGTGCAGTGTAGCGCGCCTGCGCTTAGTTGCTAGCGCGTGCGTGTAAGCGGGCGAGGAACGGGCTTTGTTGCTCTGGTTCTTGCGGTTTTAATAGCACTAAGCGCTGTTGGCTGCGTGTAATGGCAACATAAAACCGATTTTCTTCTTCCAGTAGCGGTACTTCCGGGCGCGGAAAGGCTTTGCGCTGCAAATACGGCAAAATGACACAGGGATATTCGTGGCCTTTGATGGCATCGACGCAGGCTAATAGCAGCGCTTCTTTCGGTGCTTTTTGCGCCACACGCCATTCCGCTTCGCCCAACCAGTCAGAAAATTCTTGTAAATTCATGCCGCTGGTGCTGCACATCGCAATAAATTGCTGCAAGGTTTCGGTGATAAAAGCGGCTTGTTCTCTATCGACATAAATCCGCCGCGCCACGCTATCAAGCTGCATGATGCGAAACACTTCTTGCAGCACTTGGCCTGCATTCGCGTCTAGCGTTTGCGCCCGCACATATTGCACGGCTTGCCGCATCGCTTCGCCCGAGCGGCTAGATTTGCGCTGCAGTACGCCATCAAAAAACCATTCGAGCGCATTGGCTTGATTCAGTGCTTCTTGCCGCGATTTTTGCCAGCCTGCATATTCTTCCGCATCGTAGGCAATTTCAGCGTATTCAATCATCGCCTCGAAAATGTCTTCTTTTGCTTGGCGTAATTTGACTAATTCCAAATTCTGCAAAGCAATCGCGACCATACCGCGCAAAATCAACACTTCCTTGCGCCGCAAAAAGCTGACCATGCCCTCGGTTTTGTAGCTGAGATGGGCTTGCAATAGCAGGCTCTCTAGCGCGACGGATTGACTTGGGCTGCGCAAGAGAATCGCGATCTGTCCCAATTTTCCACCGTTGGCTAACCACGCTTGAATTTCAGCTAATACTTGCGCGCCGCATTCGGCCTCATCGCGATAAGCCAAAGTGAGGATGCTAGAAGCTTGCGCTAGCGCCGATGAACTGGCTTTGTTTTTGAAGACACCAACCGCACGCGCTAGGTTTTCGCCATAGCGATAGCTGGCCGTCAGCGGGTATTCTTGCAGGCGCGGATAAGTCTGTTGAAAGCGCTGGCGCATAAATTGATGCTCAGCGCCGCGCCAAGAGTAAATAATTTGATCTTTATCACCCGCCGCGCAAAAGAAGGCATTGCCACGCGCAATCAAGGAAGTCAGCAAGCGAAAACAGACTTCATTTAAATCGTGCAATTCATCGCACAAAATGCATGAAAACGAAGGTAATTGATTGGCGCGTTCGGGGGCGTTGAGCAGTAACCGTGCCAAATCATAGCTAGCATCAAACGCAGCGCGAAATTCGGGAATATCGTCGGCACCGCGTATCCGCTCAAATTCCACATGCCAGCAATATTGCGTCATCGAAATATCGAGCACATGGGCGATTTCTTCGAAGCTATAGTCACCAAAATCTCGCGTATGCAGCGTCAAACGACTTTTCAGCGCGACTTGCATTTGCAAAAACTGGTGAATCGCTAAGTTCGTAAAATTGGCTTCGACTTCAAAATGACGGCCATGCATAGCGCAGACATTTTCCAAGCTTTCAATCGCCACTTCGCGCAATTGCTGCTCATCCTCTAAATAAATACACTCGCCCCCTTCCAAGTTTTGCAAACAAGCACGGGCGAATTCTTCAAAGGTGGTAATCGTCAAGCGCTTGATTAAGCCGCTAGAGACACCGATTTCATGCAAGCGCTCACGTAGCACATCACGCGCGGCAGGTGTAATCGCCAGCGCGAGCACCTGCTCTGCCTGCACACCGCGCACTAGGGATTCGGCAATCCTTAGCGCTAGCGTGGTGGTTTTCGCCGCACCGGCATTGGCCTGTATCAAAATCTCGCGCTGCGTCGCGCATTGGATGGCTAATTGCTCAGCCGAAGGCGTGATGCCCTTGGCTTTGAATTTGGCTTGATGCGGCAGATATCGTTGTTGAATTTCCATGATGGCGATTTGGGCGGGGAGGGGCGCAGTATAGCGTACTCACTTCAATTGCAAGAGGGCGGGGCGCGCGTGACTGAGCTGTCCCTCGCTTTACCGCTGAGCTTGCTGGCTGGCTGGCTGGATGCAGGCGAGGGGACTGCATCGCGAAGAAAAGATTGCTGGGTGTTTTTGCGTCGAAAAAACAGATGGGTGCTGCGCACAACAATGCCCATGATTTCATTGAGGGGTGAAGATAATTTTATGTTTTAACGTAAAATAAGACCAGTAATTTATAGGGAAGCATAAAATGACTATCGCCGAACAACTCCAGCAGCGTCGTCGCCAAACTGGCAAAACCTTGCAAGACCTGAGCCATTTGACGGCGATTAGCATGCCGCAAGTGAGCAATGTTTTAAGCGGAAAAGTCGATTCTCGTCTTAGCACCTACGAAGCACTAGCGGATGCGATGGACGCCAGCCTAGTGCTCATCCCCAAGCATCTATTGCCCGAAGTTTCGCGCCTACTGTCTGGCAAAAGCATAGGGCCGGACGACGTTCCCTCGGCGGTTGAGCGCTTGCTGGGGGCATAAATGAGCAACGCATTCGCGCCGCGCTATCTGGATGTCTGGCTGCACGACAAGCATGTCGGCTGGCTGTGCGAAGCCGGGCGCGCTACGCGTTTTCTCGCCACCGAGCAATACTTAGCCGATGCCCAACGCGCCACGCTTTCGCTTTCCATGACGCCCCCTAGTGCGGAAGAAATCACGCAAGATATCCTCAAGAATCACTTCAACCCAGCCATCTACCGCGAGCGTGGCGAACTGCCGCCTTTCTTCGCTGGTCTGCTGCCAGAAGGCCCGCTACGTCGCCGCCTCGCCGCAACGCGCAAGAATGAGCGCGACATGGATGACTTTGGCGTGCTCGCTGCTGCTGGTGAAGATTTGCCCGGTGCAGTGCGCGTGTTACCTGCCAATCTCGATCAGTTGACGCCAGCCGCGCGTGCCTTTGGCGTGACTGGCGGCACGGCAAATCTTGTCATTAGCACACCAGAACAAGCCAGCGCAGGCGCGGCGTCGCTTTCTGGCGTGCAAGATAAACTCGCTCTCTCGCTCGCGCATGAGGCGCAGGACGGTAAGCGCTATTGCATACCAGTTAAAGGCAAACCCTCAAACCTGATCGCTAAGCTGCCGTTAGCGGGTGACGATTCGCAAGTGATGAATGAATATGCCTGCATGCAATTGGCGCGCTTAGCGGGGGTGAATGTTGCGCAATGTC
>JACPVY010000529.1 GCA_016197345.1 Burkholderiales bacterium | reverse complement strand
GGCATGATGGGGGCGGGCATCGCGTGGGCTAATGCGAGCCGCGGCATTGCCTGTGTGTTGAAAGATGTCAGCCTCGCGCAAGCCGAAAAAGGCAAAGCCTATAGCGAAAAGTTATTGCAAAAACAAATCAAGCAAGGGCGTAAAACAGAGCAGCAAGCGCAAGATGTACTGAATTTAATCCAACCAACGGAGGAGGTTGGGCCGTTAGATGGCTGCGATTTAATTATCGAAGCGGTCTATGAAAACCGGGAATTGAAAGCACGCGTGACGAAAGAAGTTTTGCCTATGCTGGCGCCCGGTGGTGTGATGGCGAGTAATACATCGACCTTGCCTATCACTGGCTTAGCGCTAGCGATGGAGGGTAGTGCGCATAGCCAGTTCAATTTTATTGGTCTGCATTTCTTTTCTCCAGTCGATAAGATGCAATTGGTGGAAATCATCAAAGGCAAAAATACCTCAAGCGAAACGCTGGCGCGGGCTTTTGATTATGTGCAGCAAATCGGCAAGATTCCGATTGTGGTCAACGATGCGCGCGGCTTTTTCACTAGCCGTGTCTTTGGTTGTTTTGTACAAGAAGCCTTAGCGATGGTGGGCGAGGGCTTGCCAGCGGCGATGGTTGAAAATGCGGCACTGGCGGTCGGTATGCCAGTCGGCGCGCTGGCGGTGCAAGATGAAGTTAGCATGACCTTGACACTGGCAATTGCGGCGCAAGCCAAGCAAGATGCCGAAGCGGAAGGTGTGGCATGGCAAGCGCATCCCGGTCAAGCGGTGTCGCAACGGCTTTCCTGCTTGGACTGGCGGCGCGGTGCAATTTGCCAACCACGTTGGGCTCGCACAATTTTCAGCACGGGCGCAGCAATTGCAAGAACGCTACGGTGCGCGCTTCGCTGTGCCGACGTTGGTGACGCAAAAACTGGCAAACGAGCAGTGTTTTTAAGCCAAATCGCTGATATCAATACGACATGGAAGAATCGCCAATTGGGGACGGGGCGGCGCTATAAGCGGAAGAAATCCCACGGCTGGCGTGCTTTTTCCGGCATTTTTCGAGCTTTGCAGCAAGAAATCTGTCATTGCACGCCTGCCTATGGTATTTTTTCAACTATCCGATGAAATTTCAATGGTATATTTCTCGAAGGCATGACTTATCTAGCATTTGGTTAGGCAACAAGTCGATGCT
Organism: Burkholderiales bacterium; assembly: GCA_016197345.1. Lineage (GTDB taxonomy): Bacteria > Pseudomonadota > Gammaproteobacteria > Burkholderiales > Burkholderiaceae_D > JACPVY01. The sequence continues at coordinate 2,816 of JACPVY010000529.1, read as the reverse complement.
CAACCAAATGCGACAGCGCTTGTTGTCGCCCCTGTCTGTGACGCACAGCCCCATTCAACTGAACATAAACCAAAGATCAGACGATGCGTCCCAATCCTTTTTCTGCACCGGATGTGAGCCGTGAGCTTGAGAGCTTGCTGGAGGCTGCAGGAGATGTCGTTTTACGTTTGAATACGCGCGCCGAAATTATTTTTTGTAGCCGCCGTAGCCAAGAATTGATTTCCGCCCAGGCGCAAGTGATGGGCACCGCCTTGGTTAGTCTGGTGCATGAAGAAGAGCAAGAGACTTTTCAGAGTGCGTTGACGCAAGCGATCAGCCAAAGTCGCTCTGACCGAATTGAGGTGCGCATCCATGTCAACGGCGAAGAATACCTGTGGGCCGAGCTACAGCTCTCGGTCTATCTCAATCGTGAAGAATCCCTAGAAATTTTAGCCGTCGGGCGTGATATCTCGGCGCAAAAAGCGACCGAAGAACGCTTGCGTCATATGGCGACCCATGATGCGCTAACGGGCTTACCCAATCGCTTATTACTGTCTGATCGCTTGCGCACCTCGATTGCACGGGCGAAACGCACCGAGCAAGGCTTTTCGGTGGCGATGCTGGATCTCGATGGATTTAAAAAGGTGAATGACGTGCTCGGCCATCCGGTTGGCGACGACTTGCTACGCGTTGCCACCATGCGCTTATCAAAAGCGCTACGGGATAGCGATACCTTGGCGCGGGTAGGGGGGGACGAGTTTGTCGCGGTCTTGCCTGGCGCGGTGTCTGAGAGTGAAATCAAAATCGTCAGTGGCCGCATGATCGCCGCGGTGCAGTCGCCATTCGAAGTTGATGGCCACACGATTTATATCGGCGCTTCAGTTGGCGTCGCCATTTTCCCCGACCATGGCGACAATGAAATCAAATTGCTGGCGCATGCCGATACTGCGATGTATCGCGCTAAGGAGACTGGTAAAGCACGTTGTGTGGTCTATAGCCCGCAACAACTTAGCCCACCGGAACATGACATTACGTTGGAAGCGGCGATGTTTAATGCGGTCCGCGAAGGCGAATTTCTACTGTATTATCAGCCCATCGTCGATGCCAAATCACGCCAGATCATGGGCTTTGAAACGTTGATGCGCTGGCAGCACCCGACGCTAGGCATGGTGTCCCCGCTTAATTTTGTGCCGATTGCGGAAGCCAATGGCTTGATCAATTTACTCGGGTCTTGGGCTTTGAAATCCGCTTGTGTCCAATTAAAAAGCTTTGAAGAAGTGGTGCAGCGCAGTTTATATATTTCGGTCAATGTTAGCCCGCGTCAATTTCGAAATGATCAATTTTTACGTGTATTAGATGAGGCAATCGCCTATTCTGGATTAAAGGGCGAGCAACTACTGTTAGAAATCACCGAAGGCACGCTGATGATAGACCCTGAGCATGCGCAGACGGTGTTGGCGAAAATGATCGCGCGCAATGTGCGCATCGCGATTGATGATTTTGGCACGGGTTATTCTTCACTGGCCTATCTGAAACGCTTCCCCATCTCTGTCTTGAAAATTGACCGCGCTTTTATCAAAGATTTGCCTGAAAACAAAAAAGATGCCGCAATTTGCAATGCGGTGCTCGATTTAGCGAAACATCTGGATCTGTCCGTGGTCGCTGAGGGGGTAGAAACGGAATTGCAAATGACATATATGAATGAACGGGGCTGTAAATATATTCAAGGTTATTTGACTGGCAAACCAATGCCACCGAATGTCGCACTAGAAGCCTTGAAAGAACGAACTTACAACTCAATTCTTACGTCCATTGGTAAACCGGGGGGATGATGAGTAGCGAACCTAAAAAACGTTCGCCTGCCGCCGAAGCCACTCTGACGCTTTTATGGGAGCGTGTGCGCAAGCAGGGGGATTTGCCGGGCTTTGCCAAGGCCGTCGGCTCGATTTTGTCTGCCATGCGCGGCGAAGAAGAGCTGGAATTCAATATGACGCAAACCGTGCTGTCCGATCCAGCATTGACGCAAAAAGTCTTGCGCTTGGCAAATAGCGCGATGTATTCGGCCTTTGGGCAAAAAATCGGCACGGTTTCAAAAGCCGTGATCGTGCTTGGCACCGAAACCATTGGCCATTTAGCGCTAGGTCTTAAACTCATCGACGAATTGACTGCCGCTTCTCCCGATTCAAATGTGGCCCATTTAGAGATGGAAAAAGCAGTATTGGCGGGACATGTTGCGCGCCAAGTTGCTGCGACGGCAAATTATCATGATGCTGAGGAAGCCGTTGTTTGCTCGATGTTGCATAGCCTAGGGCGGATGATGGTGGTGTTTTATCTTGCTGATCGGTGGGCCGAAGTTAAGCAAAAATGCCAAGATAGCAATGGTATGGATAGTCAAAGCCATGCAGAAGACGTCTGTGCAGAGCAAATGCTGGACATTTCGTTGGAAGAAATCGGCCGGGCGACGGCGCAGCGTTGGGGTTTTCCACCGAGTTTACTCAATAGCATGCGGCAAGTTGCCCCGCAGGCAGATGCCACCGAAACCCTTGCGCCAAATGACTGGCTAGCTGCGCTCTCCACTATGTCCGTCAGTTGTGCCGACGCGCTATGCGAGGCCGAAGAGACTAGTGCCGAGCAATTGAAAAATCTGACGCATGGCTATGCCAATATGCTAGGTGTCGATGCGGGCACAATGCTAGGGGCAATTGAAATTGCCAAACAATCTTCTGCAGCAGAACTCACCGCAGTGCATGTGGCGCGCAAAGCGAATACCGAAAAACGGGCAAGTAGTGGTTCAAGCAATGTGGCGGTGGATAGCGAAGATGTACGGAAAAAATTGA
>JACPVY010000528.1 GCA_016197345.1 Burkholderiales bacterium | reverse complement strand
GATAAAATAGAAGAGAATTATTCGGGTGGGAATCGCGGAGACCGTATAGGAATTCAGATTCGTCATAAATTCGATACGGCGCTTCCGATCATTCTGACAATGTTCAATTCCAATTCTCCCGACCAGAAAGATATTAAAATGGGAGTGACGTGTTATCTGGAGCACGAATGATTTGCTTCAGGCACTCTCATCGGATTGTGCCCCATCGCAATTTCAAAGTAGTTCAAAGAAGATTCAGTTTAAGGATTTCTCTTAAGGAGTCACAAAGATGAACAGACGTTTTTTTCTTGCGCTGGCTGGCGCAATCGTTTTCGGCTTGCTTGCCATCTTCCTGGCACAAAAATATGTTACCCAGCAGGCTGAGCGAATCAAAAATCAGGACAAAGTGGATGTCATCGTTGCCACCGCTGATGTACCGCTTGGAACTGAGATTAATGCTCAGCAAATCAGAACAGTTAAGTACGATAAAACATTGATTCCAGAAGGGGTTATGCGTACTGAGAAAGAGGTTCTTGGTCGCGTTACGACCACAGACATTCCCAAGAATACAGTTGTTCTAAGCAGGCAATTGGCAGGACTTGGCGCGAAACCCGGTTTGGAGTCACTCGTTACCGAAGGGATGCGGTCGGTTTCAGTTCGTGTTGATGAAGCAAGCGGCGTGGCTGGTTTTATCTCGCCGGGAACTTACGTTGACGTGATTGCGATCATGGCCCCGCAACTTGAAGGGGCGAAGCCGGTTTCAAAGGTAATTCTTCAGAAGGTTCGAGTCCTGGCTGGCGGTCAGAAAATGGAGACGAGTAAGGACGGCAAACCGGCGCTGGTAAACACCGTGACCATGGAACTGACTCCCGGACAGGCAGAAAAAGTCAAACTGGCTGAATCCGAAGGAAAACTGCAGCTTTCGATTCGCAATGCCACAGATCAGGATTTGCCGAAGACTCCGGGAGCGACCAAACGCGATGTGCTGGATGACATTGCGCTAGAACGCCGCGCTTTGGAAGGTACCAAGCAATCAGCAGGCGGTGCGCCTCGCCCAATGCCGACCATCCAACCCTGGACCATCAACGTCAACAACCCCAACCAACAACAACCGCAAGGACCGCAGGTGAAAAAGGTCAATCTGGAAAAGACAATCGAGTTGATCGAAGGCGTGAAGCGGTCAAGAGTCGAGATGGTGCCCTAAAGTTTTTAACCGTCCCCCACAGGCTGAATCGGCAAAGTGCCGATGT
>JACPVY010000335.1 GCA_016197345.1 Burkholderiales bacterium | reverse complement strand
TGCTCAAGAACATAGCGAACAACTTCAATTGTTACTATTGACGTGACGCGTGAGCGGATTCGTCAGATCGAAGCGAAGGCTTTGCGTAAGCTGCGTCATCCATCGCGTTCGGATAAGTTGAAGAGCTTCTTGGAAGGCAATTAACTAGCCACCACACCCTTGTACAGAAACAGCCGTTTTGGTGGGCGGGCGGGAAGCATGCTCCCCGTCGACTTTCCGCCCACCCTGCGACTGAAACTGATGCGCTGACGTTAGCGTAAAAACGGAAACTGATTAAATAGCTGGTAGAATATTCGCTTTCGGGCCTCTAGCTCATGCTTGGTTAGAGCAGCGGACTTAACCGATACCAACCTGCCGCAGATTCATTGCATGGCGCAGTAAATTGCATGGTTGAGTATCATATGGGTTGCCTTTAAGTAAGTTAGCTCTGCTTATTGGTAGAACTGCTCAAATTCGGGGAAACCTCTGTTGGCAATCGCTAACGTGGCAATCCCGAGCGAAGCTCCACAAAGGTGGAGAACGTGTAGAGACTGTACGGGCAGGTCGTAATGACAAGAGACAGTCCAGACCACAAACCCGAAAGGGGCGACGAAAGTCGTAGTTGGTAAGCATAATCCGTTGGTGCCGAGTTCGACTCTCGGGGGGCCCACCAAATTAACAAGCCGCAACGTGTAAGCGTTGCGGCTTGTGTCGTTTACAGCGCTCGACGAGCTGGTGGTACTTTTTTTCTGCTTATTTTTTCAGCAAAATGTGCAGTCCTGGTTTGGCATCCGCTTCATCGATATAGCCAATCGCGCCGGGTGTGTTTTGCACAAATTGGATGATTTCAGCGCTACTGCTGAATTCTTTCGGTGGTGTGCCTTTCCCGATATAGCGCCGCACCGTCCAATAGGCCGTGTATTTTTCTTCGTCTTGATTCAAAAAACTCTGCAAAAAGCGGCCACGTACGGGATTATTGCTACTCGCGTTAATGGCGACGACGTTAATGCCGCCCACATCAAACACCTTGCCTGTGTACACTTTTTGTAGCGTTGCTTCATCAAGCTTAGCGAGGTTAGCGTGGCCGATCACCAACACGCCCGCATGCGCGTGGCCAAGCACGGCGAACGCTAGCAAGAGCGTAAGCGCCCATCGGTAAATTCGCGTAAAGAAAGAGCTGGGCATCGTCTTCATATCAGAATGAGGCGCTATACGACAGATTCACGATATGCAGATGCGATTTGTCGTTACTGCGTTCACGAAATGGCACATTTAACAGTAAAGAGCGGCCGCTGATATTGAGATGCATCCACTCCGCCTTCAGCTTGCTGGTGGTGCTGAGATTGTATGAAGTGCCAAGGGCAATGGAAGTCTGATCAGAATAAATCGGAAAGCGTGCCGTGTTGCCATTGCCATTGGTGCGGGCGCTGCCATCGGTTAGCAGCCTAGCCACACTCACATAAGGCGTCCAGGCACCGCGCTTATTGAGTAAGCTCAGGTAAGCTCCTTGTGAATCTTGTGGTGATTCCACCCCCACCGCTGCCCGTTTCACATATTCCCCCACCAAGCGAAGGTTCCGCGGCAAATGAAGATCTGCTCCTAGCAATAAAATACGCGTTTCAATTTCACGATTGAATAGTCCAGCACCATTGCCGCCATACAGACCACCATTGCCGGGGCCATTACCTTGTCCCGGTTGAGCACCACCAAAATTGGTGCGGCCATTAAAGCTGACGTACGCCTGTTGCACGCCTAGCTGAAATACGTTTTCTTGTTGATGCAAACTCAGTACCGCGCCACGGGTGCGGGTGCTGAGATCGGGGCTGCGAAACGCGCTGCCATTTGGCGCGGCGGCATTGAGTTTGGTCTTGCCGCCATACACCTCTAGCGTCCATTCGGCATCCCCTAGCGCCCAAGTTTTGCTGAGCGAGGCACCGCTGTAATCATTGCTGGGGGCCGTGGTATAAACCTCAACTGGCATATGCGCCACATCATAGGATGCGCCAACATCCATGATTTCAGAAAACAAATACATAGGCATGCGCAATTTACCCGCCCTGAGCAGCCAATCATTGGCTGGTCGATAGCTGATAAATGACCACGCTAAACTCGCATCCCATCGCCTGCTATCGCCAGCGACAGGGGCTACCCGTCCCTGTAACGTGATACTCCATTGCGGAT
>JACPVY010000334.1:3008-5175 GCA_016197345.1 Burkholderiales bacterium | reverse complement strand
GTTGCTAGCGCAAGGCACGCGCGCGGTAGCGGAAGGCGATTTTTCACCGCGCCCGATTGTCGCTAGCAATGATGAATTAGGGACGCTCACGAAATCGTTTAACACCATGACGCGGCAATTACTCGATGCCCGCATTGCGGTGGAAAAAAACCGTGCCGAATTGGAAAACGCCAAAGCGCGCTTGGAATCGGTGCTAGCGAATATGTCGGCTGGCGTGATGGTGCTCGATGGGCATTTTTGCTTAGTGACGTGTAATGAATCGGTCGAGCGCATTTTGCAGCATGATTTTGTGCAGCATATCGGCCAACAACTCGATAGCATCGCTGGCTTAACGCCATTTGTCGCCGCTATCACGCAAGCGTTTTCAGAACAAAGTGCGCAAGCGGTGGCGAATGGTTCTAGCTTGCACTGGCAAAAGCAAATCGAAATTCCGCGCCAAATTGGCGATTCAAAAACCGATCACGATATCACGCTATTGACCCGTGGCTCGCGCTTGCCAGTCAAAGATGGCACTGGCTATATCCTCGTTTTCGATGATATTTCAGACGTGATTTCGGCTGAACGCTCGATTGCCTGGGGCGAAGTGGCGCGGCGCTTAGCGCATGAAATTAAAAACCCGTTGACACCGATTCAATTGTCGGCGGAACGTTTGCAAATGAAATTAGCCGATAAATTGGTGCCACCCGAAAGTGATTTATTGCAGCGTTCGACCACCACAATTGTGAATCAGGTCGCGGCCATGAAGCGCATGGTGGATGATTTCCGCAATTATGCAAAAACCCCGCCGGCTGTTTTGCAAGAATTAGATTTAAATGGCTTGATCAGCGAAGTCTTGCATTTGTATATTGCTGGCGATGAGCGCGATATCGTGCATGTTAGTTTGGCCCCCGATTTACCACATGTGATGGGTGATGAAACGCAAATGCGCCAGGTTATCCATAATCTTTTGCAAAATGCGCAAGATGCAATGGCTGAGCGTAAAGATGGTGTCAAACCGCATATCGATGTGACAACAGAAGCGATTCATTATGCTAGCGCCGATGGCCGCGATAATACTGCGGTACGCATTACGGTCAAGGATAATGGCACTGGCTTTTCTCCAAATATTTTGGCGCGTGCTTTTGAACCTTATGTCACCAGCAAGGCGCGCGGCACTGGTTTAGGCTTGGCGATGGTGAAAAAAATAATTGATGAGCATGGTGGGCGGATTGAACTACAAAATAGACACGATACAAGTGGTGCCAAGATTCTAATCTTGCTGCTAAAATTAGCGCCCAATTGAATCTGTTCAATCTGGTTTAGTATTTTCTTTAAAGCAATTTGTGAAATAATTTGCCGTATTGGAATCGACTGAACTGCTCAAATTGTGTGTTGAAAGCCCTGCTCTGGAGCAGAACATAATTATTGGGATTTTGTGAATAGAATTAATGTAAAATAGTCGTCCTGATTGTTTCTTGTCAGTTGGTCAATGAAAATGCCCAAAATTGCGAGGTCGCGGTAAAATGCCGCTGCCTGTAAATGCGGGTAAGTGTTGCGGGTGCGGTTCAAATAAGGAATCCGAAAAACGATCTTCGCTTTTTCGCGGTTCTAAAACGTAAAAACGAAAAGCTGTAAGTTGGGCATGTAATAGGTCATCACATCAAACCGTCGCGCGTCGGCAGATTGTTCGATGACCAATAGCAAGTCGCAGCAATGCAGTATTGAATGTGAAACGGGGAAGGCAAACACAAATGGCAAACATCTTGGTCGTTGATGATGAAATGGGGATTCGTGAACTGCTGTCAGAAATTCTGAGCGACGAAGGCCATGCGATTCTAACCGCCGAAAACGCCCAACAAGCGCGCGAAGTCCGTGCCAGCGGGGCTCCAGATCTGGTTTTGCTCGATATCTGGATGCCAGATACCGACGGCGTCACCTTACTCAAGGAATGGCAGCGCGATGGCTTGTTGACCATGCCGGTGATCATGATGTCGGGGCATGCAACGATAGACACCGCAGTAGAAGCTACCCGTATCGGCGCATTAAATTTCCTCGAAAAACCCATCGCGATGCAAAAGCTGCTCAAAGCTGTGCAGCAAGGTTTGTTGAAAGCGATGGAAAATCCCCGTCCCGGTAATATCGCCCCCCGCCCACCTAGCCATGACGAATCCCTGCAACTGAGTTTAGC
>JACPVY010000334.1:0-2980 GCA_016197345.1 Burkholderiales bacterium | reverse complement strand
AGCATGACGCGGGTGGCGGAAAAAACTGGCTTAGAGCGTACCCATTTGTATCGCAAATTGAAGCAACTAGGTGTGGAACCAGGCAAATTGGGTAAAAAAACGGCATAAGCTTTTAGGCCGTTTGTCATCTCTTGTTCTGCGCGTCGAACCCAGCCCTGCCCGCAGGGCAGATTGCAACCACCTTATTGGCTGGGGCGACGCCGCAAGCGCGTGAGCAAGCCTGTTATGCATTTTGGCAGGCATTGCCAGCCAAGCGCTTAGCGCTACCCTCACAAGTGTTTTTCATCATCGAAGGCTTTGCCAGTGGCAGCAGCCCGTTGGCTGAGATCAGCGGTGCTAGCGTACAGATTCAGCGCTTAGCGCCCGCTTGCCTGTGTTGTAGCGGCAATATGGTGTTGAATGTCCATCTCAATCGCTTGATACGGCAAGTGCAAAAAAGTCGGCAGCAAAGCGATGTGCAACTCGTGATTAGCTTGGCCGACGCCGAGCATCTTACTAGCTTGCGGGCAAAACTGACGGCGCCCCCTTTTCAGCAGTATTTGCAATTGCTACCCGATTGTTTATTAACCTGACGTTGGCAGGGCATTCGTCATTGCGCCTTCACGCGCCCCATATCCTAATAACACAAAAATTCTTGCTAGCATGCGCGCTTATCGCTAAGGTAAGTGCCAAGTTATCAATCAGGGAATGCCTATGTGCCAGTTACTTGGGATGAATTGCAATACACCCACCGACATCATTTTTAGTTTTACCGGCTTTGTGCCGCGAGCAGGCATCACCGATCACCATAGCGATGGCTGGGGCATCGCTTTTTTCGAAGGGATAGGCGTGCGCCATTTCGTCGATCACTATGCTGCAATCCATTCGCCGCTGGCAGAATTAGTGAAAAGCTGGCCTATCAAATCGACCAACGTGATTGCGCATATCCGCAAAGCGACCCAAGGCCGCATCGCGCTAGAAAACTGCCATCCGTTCGTGCGTCAACTGTGGGGGCGCAATTGGGTGTTTGCCCATAACGGCGATTTAAAAGAATTTCACCCCACGCTAGAGGGCTTATTTACACCAATCGGTTGCACCGATAGCGAAAGGGCTTTTTGCTACTTGCTGCAAGCGATGCAACAGCAATTCGGTAATAATCAACCGCCACGCGCTGAATTAGCTGAATTTTTGCAGCAGCAATGCCACATCTTGGCGCAATACGGCACATTTAATTTAATGTTTTCCGATGGCGACGCGCTCTACGTGCATTGCTCGACGAATTTGCACTACATCGTGCGGCAACACCCGTTTGCCAGTGCGGCGCTAGCAGATGAAGAGATGCATGTCGATTTTTCACAGTTGACATCTCAGCAAGATAGAGTTGCCATCATCGCCACTAGCCCACTGACCAATAACGAAATTTGGTGCCAGATGTCACCCGGACAATTTATCGTATTTGTCGATGGTATGCCGCAAGGCGAAGAATGCGGGCAAAATCGCATATTGTCAGCATAAAGACCCGCACCAAGCCATATTCAGCCCCAATACATATTGAGTCACATAGAGTTTCTTTCACTTAGCCATTTGTTCAATAAAGGATCGCCCATGTTGAAATCGTTGATGTCCTCTTGCCTATTGCCAGCGTTGACGCTAGCGGCCACGTTTGCTTTACTCGGTTGCGAACAAAAACCATCTGCTAGCGCCTCAGCTAGCGCCGCCGCTAGCAACACCGCCAGCGCCAGCAACGCGGCAAAAGCGCCCGACGCAAAAGCTGGTGAAGCGCTGAAAGTAGCGTTTGTTTATATCGGCCCAGTGGGCAATGCTGGCTGGAGCTATGCTCACGACAGCGCGCGCAAAGAAGTGCAGGCGAAATATGGCGATAAAGTCAAAACGAGCTTCGTTGAAAGCGTGCCCGATGGTGCGGATGCTGAGCGGGTTTTCCGCGATTTAGCGGCACAAGGCAATAAACTGATTTTTGGCACCACCTTTGGCTATATGGAAGCGATGCAAAAAGTCGCCAAAGCTTACCCTGACGTGCGCTTCGAGCATGCCACTGGCTATAAAACGCTAGACAACATGAGTTATTACGATTCACGTACCTATGAAGGCGCGTATTTGGCGGGGGTGATCGCTGGCAAAATGACGAAAAGCAATAAACTCGGCGTGGTTGCTTCCATCCCCATTCCTGAAGTGATTCGCAATATCAATGCCTTCACGCTAGGGGCGCAATCGGTTAACCCGAAAATCACCACTAGCGCAGTGTGGGTCAATAAATGGTTTGATCCGGGCAAGGAACGTGAAGCCGCGATGGCCTTGATCGGGCAGGGCGTCGATGTCTTGATTCAAAATACCGATTCCCCCGCCACCATCCAAGCCGCCGAAGAAAAAGGGGTATATGCCTTTGGTTGGGATTCAGATATGTCGCAAACCGGGCCGAAAGCCCACCTTGGCTCTGCCGCTATCAACTGGACGCCGTACTACAGCAAAGTGGTGGGCGACATGCTAGAAGGCAAATGGCAAAAGCAAGAAACCTGGTGGGGCGTGAAAGAAGGCGCGATTGCTATCGTTTCACCTAGCCCGAATTTGCCTGCTGAGGTAAAAACCCTGCTAGAAAACCGCACTAGTGCGATTAAAGACGGTAAACTCCACCCTTTCCAAGGACCAATTTCGGATCAGGCTGGTAAAGAGGTGGTAGCCGCCGGAAAATCCTTGAGCGATCAAGAATTGAAAGCCATGACGTATTACGTCAAGGGCGTGGAAGGTGCAATTCCGAAATAATTCGAGAACACTCGGAATGGCTATCAGCGTCATGCCTGCGCTGATAGCCAAGCGCCCCACCGCACATCACACTGGGAAGTTTTAGCAAACGATGCAACACCTACAGTCCGCAAAGCAGCCCAGCTGCAGGCATGCCACCCGATACACATGGATGGCACTGCTGTGCTGCGCTTATTGCTTGTATAGCTTTGTTCTTTTCGATTGCCGTACAGCGGTGGCAGCG
>JACPVY010000333.1 GCA_016197345.1 Burkholderiales bacterium | reverse complement strand
TTGAGCCCGATTTGTATCTTGAAACTCATCTACACAAATGTGAGTCCAACCCATGCGCAAAACTCTGGCGACCGCCGGACGGGATTCAAGCAAGCGCCGGGCGAAATGGAGCAGCGCACCGTAGTCCAGACGGTTCAAATTTCTGAGAGCATCGCAGTAGGCTTTAAAGAGAATAGGCACCCAAGCAGGTGTATTGCCAAGAGCAGGGGCAGAGGGGCCACCGTCATAGGACTCCGCAAAAAGGCGGTCAACGAGATTCAAGAGATTGCGGCGGTCGGAAGGAACCGATGAAGAGTCTTCCGGCAAACGCTCTATGACTTCTTCAAGCACTGCAATGCGATCTTCGTCCAGCGTCAACAAAGAAAAATCAGGGCGAAATCCTAAATGACTTCCGTGTTGTCGCAGAATATCTCCGGCAAACGAATGAAACGTGCAGAGATGTGCTCGATTGGCTCGGCCTCCCAAAAGTTGATCAAGCCGTTCCCGCATTTCGTCGGCAGCTTTTGTTGTAAAAGTTAGGGCCAAAACACTGACATTAGGCCTTTCCTGTAACAAGCGGGCAGCTCGAATAGTTAGCACTTTAGTCTTGCCTGAGCCGGGGCCAGCGAGAACCAGCATTGGCCCGTCCTCCCACAAGACTGCGTCGCGCTGATTGTCGTTGAGTTTGTCTAGAGAGAGAGTCATACACCCTCCGAAAGTTTTATTGCTTCTTTGATGATGCGTTCCAAAAGCGATGGCACTGCGATTTTGCCAGTACGGATCAGTTCCACTATCTTTGGTATGGCTGCTGTTTTGTGGCGATGCACAGCTTTTGTAACTTGATCCCAGTACATCGGATCACTCTTTGCCACTGTAACATTTGCTTGTGTATCGGTGGACAAAAGGCTCTCATAAACTGAGCCAAAACCCATAGCACACAGGTGCTGTTCAATATCCGACTCCGGCAACACAAAAAGTGCATCCGTTTCAACTCGCCCGTTTAGTGCGCTTCTGACCTTCTTTTGATCCTTTGTCCCCTGTTGATCATTATCGCAAACTGCAATCCAATTGATGTCAAGGCAGTCGGCCACTTTTAGATACAACCCAATATCAGATTGCCGGTGTGCAACACACCTGACCCCGACACGTTCCAAGTCCTTGCCGAGAATTCGAGCCAACTCAGGAATCAAGGTCACTTCTGTCTCACCCTCGCCCAGAATCCAGCATCGCGCAAAGAGCAGTTCACCCCGCGCATGGCGAATGTGAAAGTTAAACTGTCTCAACTGCTTTTCTTCCAATCCGGCCTGGGCAAGATGCCGCGAGCTAATGCTCCCATTTTTGCAATACAGGCGTGTGACGGCTTCAGGCGGCACCTCTGCCAATAGGTCGCCGCTGTGAGTCGAGATGATTTTCTGCCCGGGAATATCTTCAATCAAATGCCAGAGAGTACGCACTGCGCTCGGGTGAAGATGAGCTTCCGGCTCTTCAAGGGCGACGATCGGGGTACCTTGTGGCCATGTTTGGAGAAAAGCTTTGAAGAGCATGAGAACCGCGAGGCTCTGTGTGCCTTCGCCATGGCGGCCAACCGGCAATTTAGCACCGGTGCCAGTGCCGAGGCTCACCTGTGCCTTAGCCAATATCTCGAAGAGTCGCCCAGGCACAGCATCAATTGATACAACGTCAGTCGTCGCAGCAATTGGGACTACCCTGTTGACGTCCTGCAAGTGGATAATAACCTTGGAGAAGCTGTCATGCGAAGCCACGATGAGGTCGTTAACCTCGGTCAGCATTACCTCGATTTCCTTCTGCTTATCTGGTGTAAGCTTTGACTCCTTGAGGAATGGCCTCCAAAAAGCACCCTTGGCGTCAAATTGGCGTGTGGCGTCGCGCAGTGCCGCCAAATAGTAATAGCTCACTTCATTTTGGAATTGGCCAAGTACACTGTCTGTCAGATTTGATAGTGGCTGTCCTTCCAGATTTAGGAAGTTCCAGTCTTGCGTAAAGTCGTTGGTTACGGGATCGAATTGTCCGGTAACTTCAAGAATCACCACGCTAAAGCCGTCGGCATCTACTTGCAATACTTTTGCGCGTGACAGGCGTCCTGTTCGTTCATCGCCCCATTCACCGGGTTGGTCTTCCTTGAACGTAAGCCGCAAGCGGATGGGCGGCGCTGCCGAAGGTTCAGCCGAGGCATTTGGCAGGTGAAAGTCATATACGTCAAACGCGCATCCTTTACGGGAGCGCACTTCGCGCAGGGCGAACTTGAGCGCATCCAACACCGCCGTTTTCCCAGTGTTGTTCTCACCGATCAAAACGGTGGTGTCACCGAATTCAAGCTGAAGACTCCTCAAGCCACGAAAGTTCTCAATCTGAAGATGCCGTAGTTTCATGATCCCCTGTTGCTTTCCAAAACCTGAATTTGATTATTTGCAAACTGTCTATGCCGCATTCTGACTGATTCTTCCAAACATCACGGTGGAGCGATCAAGGCGTTCAGATAAGGCTCTGATTGACGTGGGCGCGGCTGCGCTGGACGACCAGCGGTATAAAAACCGGATCGGTACGGAGCGTCTTTATCAGGCCGACGAAGGTTTTTCCCAAACCGACGCCATAGCAAAGAAACGCGCCGCCATTGCGTCCGGCGATATTGAGCAAGTTGCGATAGGCGTCTTGCTGATATTTGTCGAGCTGTGGAAAGACCTTTGACTGGTGTTCATCCCAGGCATCAGGTTCCAGTTCGCGTCCGCGAAAATATTCGTCCAGCGCCTTAAACCAGATTTCAAATGGCTTTCTTGATTCAACGTGGCGTTCCAGTATTCGCAGAATTTCTGGCGTGACTTCTTCGGCTGCATCCCAATGACGTTCGTACCATTCCTGAAGCAGCCGAACATCAGCGCCGCGAATCTGGACGTTCAATTCCACGTTGTCATTGAGACCGGGGAGGGTGAAGTTTGAAGAGCCAACCAGGCCAAACGACCCGATGACTGCCGCGCGTCCGTGAGTCAGATAGCACTTGGCGTGAAACTTTTCTTTGCGATAAACGCGGCATTGGATTTTGCCAGAACGGATGGCTTCGACCACGGCGGGGACGCCTTCCAGAAAATCGTTCTGCACTTTTTCGACTTCCAGACTGCCGTCCAGGCGATTGGTGACTTTGCGAAGGCCTTCAGAAAAAGCGCGTTTGGTTTTGAGCGAGACTTCGTCGCCCATCAGGATGCGAATGCGATCTACTTTTTGCCACTGCTCTTTCAGGCATAGCAGCGAGCCGATTTCAAAATACCCCGTGGCAATGTCAATCGCACTGGACAGATCGCACCAGTCGGATAGGTACGACCGTATCTTCCAGTCAGAGTCGCTGTTATCAACGATGAAGAGTTCCGAAGCCGATTTGGACATAAGGTTTTTACTGCATCGGAAATTAGGTTATGAGCAATTACAGGGTAATTGTCTGATTGAGATTTTACGTCTGCCTGCAGTCGGACGACAGAGATTCTAACGTGTTGCCACCAAGCGGACAATCTTTCTCTCAGACTCAAACAGACAAGCTTCAACTTGGCGAAGGCCGGAAAACCAAGCTGAAGCTTGAGTTTCAAACGAAACGATTTAGTTATTCGCTACAGTGCTGAGCGCCTCATCAATCGTCTTGATCGCAAAGTCGCATTGATCCCGATCAATCACCAGCGGAGGCGACAAACGGATCGTGCTCTGGCCGCAGCCTAAGGTGATCAAGCCGCGTTTGAAGCATTCCAGTTCGACTTGGTGTTGTGCGTCAACGTGCGGTTCTTTGGTCGCGCGGTCTTTGACCAGTTCCACGCCTATCATCAATCCTTTGCCGCGAACGTCGCCGATGATCAAGTGTTTGTCCATCAGCGCCGTCAATCCTTCCAGCAAGTACGCGCCCGTCTTCGCGGCATTTTCGATCAACCCACCTTCCAACAATTCCAGCGTAGCCAGTGAAGCCGCAATCGCCACCGGGTTTCCTCCAAACGTCGAAGCGTGCGCGCCTGGCGACCAGTTCATCAAATCGGCTCGCGCAATCGTTGCGCTCAGTGGCAATCCCGAAGCAATGCCTTTGGCCGAAGTCAGAATGTCCGGCACGAAATCAAAATGCTCCGAAGCGTACATTTTGCCAGTGCGGCCAAAGCCGGATTGGACTTCGTCGGCGATGACCAGAATGCCGTGTCGGTCGGCGATTTCCCGAATTGTGTGCAGAAACGAAGCGGGCGGAACGACGTAACCGCCTTCGCCCTGAATCGGTTCCAGCACGATGGCCGCGCATTCATCAGCGGGAACCGTAGTTTTGAACAGCAAATCTTCGATGACGCGAGCGCAATGCGGGCCTTTCGATTCTTTGGCTCCGCAGGTTTCCTGCGTCAAGTTGTACGGGCAGCGAAAACAGTTGGCGTAAGGAATATGCGTTACGTCCAGCGCCTGCGGGCCGAAACCTGCGCGCTGTTTGGACTTGCTGGCGGTCAGCGACAGAGCGCCCATCGTGCGTCCGTGGAAGGCTCCGAAAAACGCGATCAACTTTTGCCGCCGAGTCGAATACATCGCCAGCTTGACCGCGCCTTCGACGGCTTCCGCACCGGAGTTTCCAAAATGAACTTTCTTGTC
>JACPVY010000332.1 GCA_016197345.1 Burkholderiales bacterium | reverse complement strand
GGCCATGCCGCTGCTGGGTTTAATGCTGCAGGTTTTGCGTCTGCTTTTTTTGCTGCGGTTTTTTTCGCAGCAGGTTTGGCAGCAGCAGCTTTTGCAGGTTTAGCTGCGGCAGCTTTCGCTGGTTTCGCAGCAGCTTTAGCGGCTGGCTTAGCAGCCGGTTTAGCTGCTGCTTTAGTTGCTGGCTTAGCCGCTGCGGCTGGTTTAGCAGCTGCTTTTGCAGCAGGTGCTGCTTTCGCCGCTGCTTTAGTGGTTGCTTTCTTCGCTGCTGGTTTAGCGGCGACTTCGGCAACAGGTGCAGCCTTTTCAGCCTTCTTCGCAGCAGGTTTTTTTGCCGCTGGTTTGGCTGCAGCTTTTGCTGGCTTAGCGGCTGCTTTTGCAGCAGTTGCTTTCGGCTCGGCTTTTGCTTTTGCTGCTTTTGGTTCTGCCTTCACTTCTGCTTTGGCTGCGGCTGCTTTTTTAGGCGCAGCTTTTTCGCTCGCTTTGGCAGCAGGTTTAGCGGCTGCTTTTTTTGCGGCTGGTTTAGCTGCAGCTTTTGCAGCAGGTTTCGCCACAGCTTCTGCTTTCACTTCTGCTTTGGCTGCTTTCTTTGGTGCTGCTTTTTTCGCTGCTGGTGCTTCTGCTACTTCCGCTTTTGCCACTTTTTTTGCAGGTTTGGCATCAGCTTTGGCTGCTGCCGGTTTTTTCGCAGGAGCTGCGCTTTTCTTCGATGTTGCCATGTTTTTCTCCTTCATCATGCAGATGGAAAAATAAGTTAAAACCCGGCACCAGTGGTGGCGGGTTATTCATCGGCACAAACATTGGCTGGTTATGCTAATGAATTCGGTGTTAGCCCAAATGCTGCAACTCCTCCAGTTTGCAGCGTTTGAGCCTATGCGCGCATCTTGTGCGGCATGGTGTTTGGTCTCAACTTCTTTGCTACGCCGTCGATTTTTTTACAGCGGCTATTGGTAGCGTGTGTTCATCCATGTTGGCAAGTGCAAATCATTGACGCTATGGGCTTTACATTTGCTTCGTTTTTACACTTGTCGGTGGGCGATGTCTGTCACCCTTTACTGCTTTTTTTGCCTGCGTAGCGCTACCCCTACGCAAATATTTTTATTCGATTCTGGCATTTACTAAGTTGACGATGCTCTGTCCCGTAAAAGACAAAACCGCCCGGGCAGCATGTGCGGCCAAGGCGGTTGTATCATAGCTTATCAATCGCAACATGTCAGGGTCTTGTCACTTTTTAATGTGCAATCTTGTACGTCAACCCTACACCTGCAGTTTGCCATTTTTGATGGTATCGCTACCGGTGCGCTTTGTTCTTTGCGCTGCTTTGTTTTGAATCTGATGCGCCGCATTTTTCAACGCTTGCTGCATCGTATATGTTTGCAAAGCAAGTCCGCTTGGTCGCATTGTATCCTCTGCCTTGCGATATTCCAACACTCACTTACGCAAAAAATCGCTTTTATTTTCATACGCATTTTTGTGCGTGTGATGTGCGCTAAAGAGCAGACGCTAAAGGACATTGATGCAGGCTGAAAAATGACATGCTGCATGAAAGAAGGACAGCGATTTTTGGCGAGCGCAGATGCGACGAAAGTGCGTCCCTCGTTGAATTTTTTTTGTGCGGTGGCGCACAAAAAAGACGCCAAGCGTAAATCACACTTGGCGTTTTTTCAGAGGGGGAAGAAGCTGATTAAGCGCCGTCGAGCGACACATAATTTTTCAATAGCGATCTAGAGAAATCAAGGCGTGACAAAAGTAAGCGACAGAACCGACTTCTTTTTCGCTACGCATAGCCTTTCATTGTCCCGATCTGCTATCTGAGGTAAGGCCTCGATCCAGCGAACTTAAAAACGCTAACAAGCTTGCTGGCGCATATGTCGATGTGGCTTGTTCTTTGGTGAGCTTGATTTCGAGCGCTCACGTCGCTAGCCACAGGCTTTAGTGGGGTACGTAGCGCGAGGCTAAATGTTCGGGCCGTCAGATTCCCGACTTAGGTATAAAGGTATGAATATCGTGCGCCGCAGGTTGTCACATATGTTTAAACGGCGAAGTCCTGCTGTATTAGAAATTGGGACAGACATAGGGTGTGATTAGCGCTGAGCCTGTGTTTGGCGGGTTTGATCGCTCTCTCAATACTCAAACGCTATTTATATGATGGGCCTAGATTAGTCCTCATTCAGAAATCCCACAAATAACATCGCATCGGTATTTGGAAGTAATAACGGCTTTGCTCGGATGGCGTTTGGAATCCAATGCTTCGGCATACATGACCTTGGTTCATGCCTTGCATTTTCCCGAAAAAACGACACATAAGCTTTCATTCCCCAGCCGCCGATCTACGCCACAAATTGATAGCTGTTAGCAGTTACCGAACCCTGCGGCGTTGATAGTCACCACGCTCCCTGCGCTGCAATACTTTACGC
>JACPVY010000331.1 GCA_016197345.1 Burkholderiales bacterium | reverse complement strand
TTCGATGTCGCCGACGCTGGTGTTTGACAAAAACAGCAAAAAACTGCAATTGGCGGTTGGTTCGCCCGGTGGCCCGGCAATTATCATGTTCGTCTCGAAAGTCTTGATTGGGGTATTGGATTGGAATTTGACAGCGCAGCAAGCGATCGCCTTACCTAATTTTGGCAGCCGCAATGGCCCCACCTTATTGGAGCAAGGATTGTTCTCGCAAGAAATGATTGCCGCGCTTAAAGCGAAGGGACATACCATCCAAGAATTCCCGATGACTTCTGGCTTGCACGGTATTCAACGCAAAGAGATGGGCAAAGGCGAGGCAGTGTGGGTTGGTGGCGCTGATCCGCGGCGTGAAGGCACCGTCATGGGAGATTGACGAATCACCTTCCTACGAAAAAACAACGTTGATTGATGGCGGCCAGCAACTGATTGTGCGGCAGGGCCATGCGCCGCCTTAGCGTGCAACAAATGGCGATACATTTGACTGCACAATTGCCGCTTGCCGCGGCAGATCTCGCTCTTGGTGCTATCCCAGCTGAGGTAAAACCTGCTAGGATAGTTACTCCCTTCTGAAAATAGTCGCACCCGATATTTAATCGTAAAAAGCGAGCATCTCTTCTTGGAATGAATCGCACTTACGCCGAGTTGGTATTGCCAAATCCCCGCAGCCAGAGACTCATCCATTGATCAAATGATAACCAAGCCCTTGCATAGCACTGCTGTGCCGCTTAGATTTTTTCGCCTCTTTGACGGGAGTTCGGAATGAAAGTGTTGCTTGAACGTGTGCAGTTGTGGCAAAAATTCTGCCTGTTGGGCGCGATGGCATTTATTTTAATGATGATGCCCTTAAGCCTATTTTTGATGGAATCAAATAAAGATGTTGAAAATGCTAAGGTCGAGTTGCAAGGCATTCCGGCAACCCAAGCCAATGGTAAATTATTGGAAATACTCCATCGACAGCGCAGTTTAGCTGGGCGTGCCGCAGCAGGTGAAGCAGTCGGCAATTGGATGCAAGCCGAATTGCCAGCAGCGATAGAGCAACTTGAAAAGCAGTTAGCGCCGTTGGGGCAGCCTGATGTCGATAAAATTTGGCAGGAAATGCGGGCCAAATTGGCGAAATTGCCTAGCGAAACCAATGCCGAACGCGCCTATCGTCGGCATTTTGAAATTTTCGAAGGCTTGAACAAGATCAATGAAATTGTGGTGGATGCCTACGGCCTAGCGTTAGATCCTGATGCCGATACCTACTACCTGATAGACGCCGCTTATTTTCAAGCGCCTGCTTGGTTTGATTCCTTAGATGCGCTGCGTCAGCACGGCGCGCAAAAACAACGTGACGCACAAGTGGCGAATGTCGCCATTTATTTGCGCAAGAACTTTGAGCAAAGTAATGGCAATAGTCAGAATTCGTTATCCAAAGCGAAACGGGCGAACGTTGAATTGAGCAGTGTGCAATTTCCCGCTACCAGCAATGCGATTGAGCAATTTGCGCAAAATGAATTTACGGGTAACGCTCAGCATGTGGATCAAGTCAGCTGGAACCAAGTGTTCGATGAAGCCGCGAGCAAGCATTTCGCCTTTCGCCAAGTCTTAATCACCGAGCTTGAGCGCCTGCTCAATGCGCGCATTTCGCGTTTGCAACATCACCAACTGCAATTAGTGGCGGCAGTGGCGCTGGTCGCCGTGTTGATGACATTGCTCGGGACGGCGGTGCTAGGTTCAATTGCGCGGCCCATTCGTACCGCCGTGAAAGTAGCGCAGGCGGTTGCTGGTGGCAAACTTGACACCGTGTTTGATGTCAGTGGTAGCAACGAAGCTGCCCAGTTGCTCAAGTCGCTACAAACCATGACCGATGGCTTACAACGCGCGGCATTAGAAGCGACCGAAAATGCGCGCGTCAAGATTGCCTTGGATACGGCGGCTGCGAATACCATGATTTTTGCTCCTGACGGCAAAGTGATTTACTTCAACCATGCGATGCAGTCTTGTGTGCAAGAACTGGCAAAGGTGGTGCCAACTGGCCAACATCCATTTACCGCGCAGAATTTGTTGCAACATGGCTTCGATCGCTATCCAGAATTTGCCGTGCTGCATCAAGCTAGCCTGCTACATGTGCAGCAACATGCTCAACCACAACAGCATGAATTACGCCTCGGCGAGCGCTATTTCACGCTGTCCTTGACACCTATCATCGGCGCAAACAATGAACGCTTAGGGATTGTCGCCGAATGGCGAGACCAAACTGATGCGGTATTGGCAGAAATTGAAGCGCAGAACAATGCACGTATCAAAATGGCCTTGGATTCGGTTTCCTTGCCAGTGCGGATTGCAGATCGCGATGGCAAAATTTTGTATATCAACCGCACCATGCAAGCCACCTTGAGTCGTGACGAGCAAGCGTTTAAGAAAGCCAATGTGAGTTTTTCCGCGACCAACGTGGTCGGCGCAAATATCGCCATGTTTTATGCTGATCCACAAAATGCTTTGAAGACTTTGGCCAGCATAGAAGGTGAACGCCGTAGTCGTATGACCTTGGGCGGGCGCCAATATGATGTGATGACCGCCGC
>JACPVY010000330.1 GCA_016197345.1 Burkholderiales bacterium | reverse complement strand
GGCGGTGCTGTATGTTGTCAATGCCTTTACTGGTGCGCTGATCAAATCTTTTGAAGCCAGCGCGGGTAGCCCATCGGTTGTAAATGGTCTTTCGACACCAGGCTTCTTGTATAACGAAAAACGTGAATTAGTGGCGGCATATGCTGGTGACTTGCAAGGTAATATGTGGAAGTTTGACTTGAGCTCCAACACTGCAAGTGATTGGAAAGTCGCCTTCAGCGGTTCGCCATTATTCCTCGCAAAAGATAAAACTGCGAATCATGTGGTGCAGCCGATCACCGTACCACCAGCCTTGGGCTACCATCCAAAAGGTGGCTATATGGTTAACTTCGTTACTGGCAAATATTTTGAAGATAGCGATAGCGCCTCGACTCAACCGCAAACTGTGTATGGTATTTGGGACAATAGTGATATCAACGGTGTGACCGCATCGGTGGTGACTGGCGCACGCGATACCATTTTGCAAGAGCAAGTGTTGTCGGCTGATGCCGATACCAAGGAACTTGGCGGTGCCAATTTAACCACCACCGTGGTCGATTGGAAAACCAAACGCGGTTGGTTTATCGACTTGACCTTGGGTACTGGCGAGCGCGGCATAGGTGAGCCATTCATTACCGATGACACCACCTTGTGGGTGACGACGCTAGATCCAATTGGCGATCCTTGTTCTGGTGGTGGTGATTCACGTTTGATGGGCTTTAATTTCTTGAGCGGCACGGCAAGCGATACACCTTTGTTTGATACCGATGGCAAAGATGGCGTCACTTCAACTGACAAGAAAATTTCCGTCATCAAAACGGGGGGCACGGTTGCTAGCTCGGCTTCTTACAAAGTACCAGCACCATGCGGTGGAGCAGGACAAGCAGCTTGCCCAAGTAACACCAACTGCGGCAAACCAGGGATGCCAGCTTGCCCACCACCAGCATGCCAAGGTAGCTCGCGTAAGGTCTTGATCAATCGCCTCGATGGCACGACCCAAGAAATGTCAATCGCCCGTAAATGCTTGCCACCATTGCGTGTCTGGCATGAGATGGATGTGGCGTATTGATTTTAATTTGAAACAAGGGGAGTTTTATGCGTAAGCATTTCGGCCAGCGCGGCCAACAAGGGTTCACGATGGTGGAGGTGATGTTGGCCGTCGTGATCATTGGCATCATTGCGGCGGTTTCGATGCCGATTTACAAAGAATCGGTGCAACGTAGCGGCCGCAACCAAGCGCGTTCAGTGTTGCTAGAGGATATGGCGTGGTTGGAGCGTAACAATACGACCAACAATACCTATTTGATTAGTGGCAAAGCACCAGATCTACCTTTCAAACAGTCACCGAAAAATGGCGCAGCGAAATACAACATCACCATCACCGATGTGACGGCGTCCACTTTTACGTTGTTGGCGACACCTTTGTCTGGTGTCGATGATAAATGTGGCACTTTCAAGATAGATCAAACTGGTCTAAAGACCATCCAAGGCGGTAGCTTATCAGTGGATGAGTGCTGGAACGGTAAATAGCGCTTAGCTTAAAAAGTAAGAGCAAAGTAAGGCAAAATGGCCGCTGGATGTTCAGCGGCTTTTTTGTTTTTATGACCCAAGGAAAAATAATGCGCGATGAAGAATGGATGCAACTCGCTTTGCAGCAAGCACGCTTGTGCGGTAACGATACCTCGCCTAATCCGCGTGTGGGTTGTGTGATCGTGAAAGAGGGGGTGTTGCTAGGCGCGGGACATACCCAACCACCCGGCGGTAACCATGCCGAAATTGAAGCCTTACGCGCGGCGCAGGCGCAGCAGCAGGATGTGCGCGGCGCGACCGCCTATGTCACGCTGGAACCATGCAGCCATTTCGGTCGTACCCCACCCTGTGCTGATGCCTTGGTCAAAGCGGGTTTGGCGCGCGTGGTCGCAGCGATCGGTGATCCAAATCCACAAGTCGCAGGGCAGGGCATGGCGAAGTTGGCGCAAGCGGGCATTGCGGTACAACTTGGCATGTTGCAAGAAGCGGCGCGTGATATCAACCTCGGCTTTTTCAAGCGCATGCAAACTGGTTTGCCTTGGGTCAGGATGAAAGTGGCTGCTAGCCTTGATGGTAAAACCGCACTGAAGAATGGCCAAAGCCAATGGATTACCGGCGCCGAAGCACGGCAAGATGGCCATGCGTGGCGCGCCAGGGCCGATGTGATTTTGACTGGCATCGGCACGGTGCAGGCAGATGACCCGCAACTGAATGTGCGCGGCATCGCCGTCAAGCGTCAACCGCGGCGCTTAATCGTCGATAGCAAGCTCGATATTTCGCTGCAAGCTAAGATCGTGCAAGATGGCACTGCGATGATCGCCTTTGCCCAGCGTAATCTTGAAAAAGAAGCGCAGTTGCAAGCGCTAGGCTTGGAATTGCTGTATTTACCGAATAGCAGCGGCAAAGTCGATTTACCCGCCTTGCTACGCGAATTAGGCCAGCGCAACGTCAATGAAGTGCATGTCGAGGCTGGCTTGAAATTGCATGCTTCGCTATTGCGCGAAGGCTGTGTCGATGAATTGCTGCTGTATTTCGCACCCAAAATTTTAGGCGATGCGCAAACCATGTTTGCCTTGCCTGCTTTGCAAGCGCTAGCGGATTTGCCCGCGCAACAGCAATGCAAATTTCACGCGGTTGAGCAAATCGGTGCGGAT
>JACPVY010000329.1 GCA_016197345.1 Burkholderiales bacterium | reverse complement strand
CGTGACCGGGGCAAAAGCCAACCAGTTACACGCTGAATTGGCCAAAATCACGGGTAAGCAACCAGCGTGGAATTTTCATAAATATTTGATCGGACGCGATGGCAAGGTAATTGAAAACTTCCCGAGCAAAATCGAACCGATGGATAAAGATTTGACGGCCAAAGTGGAAAAGGCGCTGGCGAATTGATGGCGTAAATACCCACAGGCGGCTGAGATGCGGAGCGCCTGCCTGTGGGTATCAACAACAATCGCTATGCGGTGGCTTTAGGGCGGCGCGCGAGCCAGACTTCAAATAGCACAAGCAGGCTGCCAGAAATTGCTAACAGTGGAAATAAGCCACATAGCAGCAACGCAACAACATAAACCGGGACAGGCAAACTGCGCCACGCTCCTGCTAGCAACTTAGGCAAGAATTGCCCTTGCTGACGCCAGCGCAAATACGCCATCATCCAACCAGAAGCAATCGAAAACAGCACCCCTAAGCCAAATATCAGCAATAGCGCTTGATTCCACCAGCCAAATTCACCCCGATGAAATGGTATGCCGACCGTGGTGGCTTGGCCAAAAGCGGTTTGTTCGCCCCAACCAGAGTAATACAGGCTTTTGCCGCTATAGGCATCTAACACCACATCAAAACGCTTGAGCGGTTGGCTGCGATCAATTGCGCTGGCGCGCCAGACACCGTTTTATGCATTGCGGCCAGTTTTTCCAGCTTGCGGTAAGACTTTCATATTGCCGCGCGGCCACCATAAATAAACGCCACTGAGCAAGGCAATCAACAGCCAACTGGCAGCGAGTTCAATCATCCAACGCCAGTTTTCACCTTGCAATAGGCTGGAATGCAAATCGGCTGACCAGTCTTTAAAACGTGTCCCATTTTGCTGGATGCCTAGCACTTCGCCGCTATAGGGATTGACCGAGAGCAGCAGGGGTGGCGCTGCATTGTGTCCCGATTTATCATGTCCCTGTTTGCCATGATGAGCGTGGCCGCTAGGGTGTTCGCTGGTGGCGGGCGTAAAGAGTAGTTTGACGCTATCGGTCGCGCTAAATGGCGGTTGCACGCTTTTCAATTGCATGGCAAAAGGCGTTAGCGCGGGTAGGGCTTGCTTCGCGGAGGCGACCACCTCGTCTAGGGGACGCATCTGTCCCTCAGCTTGCACACGATCTAAGTGGCCGTATAGCGCTTGCTCAATTTGCGGCACGAAGATATACAACATGCCAGTGAATGCCGCGATCAACGCCAGCGGCGACGCCAAGATCGCGGCCCAGCAATGCAAACGCATGATCAAGCTTTTACGCCGCGCTAGCAGCGAGCTTGCCATTGGCTGCGGGCTAAGGTGCTCAGCGCTAGGGGCAATGCTATTAGTGGTCATATTTCAATTCTATAAAATAGCTACGCTGAGGATAGGGATGGAAGTTCCAATATTGATAGTTATTCAGGTTATCAATTCCCCCTGCAACTGACCATTGTTTATTGATTTGATGTCGTACCCGCACATCGGTAGTGAAGTAGCGACTTGCACCTTGATAGGCAAAACCATTTGGATCGCTATTATTGAGCGTCGAATATTGATTGCTGCTATAGCGCATGCCAAAAGCGGCCGAAGTGTCGGCGCTGAATTGATAGCTGATCAAGCTGCTCGCGCGCCAGCGTGGTACGCGAGGCTGTTGCTTATCTATCGTGTCCCCCGGTTTGCTGACAAAGCCAGCATTTTCTTTGATGCGCGAATCGGCATACGTGGCATTGGCGCTGATTTCCAAGCCTTTGACGAATAAGTCTTTGCCGTTATACGAGACTTCGACGCCATTGGTTTGTATCCGCCCCACATTTTGTACGCGGCTGATATTCGCGTTTGCCTTCGCGTCAAAAATGGTTTGCGAATACAGCGAATCATGCACGTTTTCGGTGAACAAGGTGGCGCGTAAGGCGCTATTGTTCCAATCTTTTTCTAGCGAGAATTCAGCAGTCACCGATTTTTCTGGGGCGAGATGAGGGTCATTGATGTATTGCGAATTCGCAGTGGCGGTGGCGCCATACAGTTCGGCCACAGTCGGCATGCGCACAGCACGGCCAATCGAGGCTTTGAAGACAGTATCTTCTTGCCATTGGTAGGAAAGCGCGGCTTTCGGTGAGGCGTAATTGTTGTCACGGGCGGCATAGCGCAGGGCGTTGTTGGCGCTAAAGCGGGTATAGCCGTCTTCGGCACGCCAGTTTTCTAAGCGCAGACCGAGCACGGCTTGCCATTGTGGCGCAAATAGCCAGCGATCTTGGGCGTAGAGCGCGGTGCTCGTGGTTTTGCCGCCGACTTCGTTTTGTAGCGTTCCGGCTTCGTCGCTTTGCCAGTTATTCGCTAAGCCGAGTTTGGTGATGTGGAGCGTATAGTTTTCGCGTTGCACGCCAAATTCCACGGTGTGTGTCCCTTTAGCTGCGCCATCTGGACGCCAGATCGCTTTCGCGCTAAAGGCATTCCAACCCGTGTCATCTTGAATTTGCAGTGTCCCCGCGCCGCCGCTATACGCTGCGGGTGGCGCGCTGCTGGCGCTACGTTGTTTATCGCTGCCATAGTCATACATGCTAGCAGCGACTTCCCAATCCCACGTTTGCTTGGTATGCGATTTCAACGTGAGGCCGTGCCCTGGCGCGTTGCTGCGACCCAACCCACCGATCGCGCCATCGACTGCCACGCCAATGGCGGCCGGCGCGCGGGCCCGGGGGGCGCGGGTGCCGAAGACCAAGGGCTGGCCTTCAGTATCCAGACGATTCGCGTTCAGCCACCACGACCAATCCCCTTGTTTATTGCCTAACGAAGCACTGACTTGCGTGCCGTGATAAGTTGCTTTTTGATTGTAAAAATCATAATTCTGCGAGAAAAAACCGACTTTGGCGTGGGCCTCAAAGCTTTTTGGCATGCGCGTGACAAAATCGACAATCGCTCCCGCCGAATTGCCGCGATATGCCGCCGAAAACGGGCCATACATAACATCGACGCGTTCGATTTCCTCGGGCGTGACCAAACCCCAACGCGGCGTGTATGTGGCGCCATTGCCAAGGTAATTCGACAGCAAAATACCATCGGCATAGACGGCAGAACGCGCGCTATTGCCCGTGCCAGAGGCGCGGCTAGAGAGCACCGCATGGTTATAATCGCCGACATAGCGCTTGCGTACTAACAGGCTAGGGAAGTATTTCAGCGCATCTTCGCTATCGGTCGCATTGATATTGCTCTCGATCTTTTGCCGCGTGATGCCTTCCAAACTAGTGGGGATGAAGGCTGGCAGCGAGGTTGGTTGGCTACCGTAGATGGTGACGGTGTCGGCAACCAGCTTGGCAGGCTCAGATGCTTGCGATTGCGCCAAAGCTGGCTGAGACAGGGCCGACAAGGCGGAAAATATGGCGATAGCGAGCGGTGTGCGTTGAAACTTCATATTGTGTATAGAGAATGCTGAAAAGTGCTGCTTTACGGCAAGCAGGAGGAAGCGCGCAGGATAAGGGAGATTTGAGCTGAGGGGAATGCGACATAGTGTCGCACCTTGGGGGGGCTGAGTGGCTATGTTTGTGGGCTGGGCGGCTCGCAGCCGCTTTTTAAGCATAGTTTATTGGGCTAAGAAAAGATTTTCGCTATGCTTCGGCTGTGGTGGGCGGGGCGCCCACCCTACGCGTTGAGCTAAGTTTTGTGTTGAGAGATAAGATGATCCACGAACTGTGGTTAGAAGCTGATGGTTTGCAAATGTTTTGCCTTGCGGGCACGCAAGGTGATGGTGCGCGTAGCTTGCTTGCGCCCGGCGCGAAATTGGTGTGGACGGTTGAGGCGGCCAGCCATTTTGAGGCGATGTGTAAGTATTATGAATACATGGATTGGGGGCAGTACACAACGGATTTCCCAGAAATCGACAAAACACCATATGCGGAGCAAGGATGGGAATGAGGTGAGTTTTTGTAGTGCGGGCTGCATGCATTCCGTCCGTTTTCGGGCGACGCGCCCAGCACAGGCGCAACAGAACGGATAACGTGTT
>JACPVY010000328.1 GCA_016197345.1 Burkholderiales bacterium | reverse complement strand
GTTCGCTAGCGTTAGAGTTGAGCGTTTGCGCAACATCAGATGGGCCAGTCACGAATTTGCCGCCGATGGCGATGGTTGGTACGCCGTTGATGCGGTAAGTCGTTTGCAATTTGGTGGCGCGCGTCACTTTTGCTTGCACCGAGAACGAATTATAGGCATCAAGGAATTTAGCTTTATCGACACCTTGCTTGACGACGAAATCGGTCAAAGCTTCTTCGGTTTCTAAGCGTTGATGATCTTTGTGGATTGCATCAAATAATTTTGGATGGACTTGATCCGCTTTACCTAAAGCTTCTAAAGCGTAATAAGCTTTTTGCTGTGGCAGGAAATTATCGCGGAAGAAAACGGGGACGCGCTTAAAAACGATTTTGTCGCCTTGTTTTTTGACCCAATCCGTCAAAAATGGATCGAATGCGAAGCAGTGTGGGCAGCCGTACCAGAAAAACTCAGTCACTTCTACTTTTTTGCCAGAATCTGTCGGCTGTGCTTCGGTCAACGCAGTATAGCCTTGGCTTTTGCCATCCGCAGCTTGCGCTAGACTCATACCGACAGTCATGCTCAGCAAGGCGATCCCAACCAAACCGAAAAATTTTTGCAACAATTTCATCATCGTTCCTTAGAAAAGAGAAAGCTTCAAAAGAGTTAAGCGTAACAAGCTAAATTCGCGCCACGACTTCGTTACGCTCATTTTTGATTACGGATCACAGCCACATCAACACCGTTTTCAGACAACTTGCCGCGTACGCGGTTCATTGCTTCCACTTGGTTGTACGGCCCTAAGCGCACGCGGAATAGGACACCATTGTCGCTATTTCGTTCACTAATATTGGCTTCAAAGCCGAGCAAAGCCAGTTTAGCCCGGGTATTTTCAGCATCTGTTTGTTCGCGGAAGGCTCCCGCTTGCAAATAATAAATCCATTTTTCATCCGCACCCTCGGTTTTGCTGCCGTCTTTGCTATCTTGTTTGGCGACTGCAGTGGGTGTTGGGCTAGCAGTCGGTGTCGCTGGTGCAGTCGGTGTTGCCGTTGGTTTTACTTTGTTTGGATCAAGGCCAACTGGCGTCGTGTTCACCACCGGAGGTGCAACTGGGGTAGGGCTAGGATTAGCCAGTGCTGCTTCGGCATTTTTAGCTGCTTCGGCTTCTTTCGCAAATTCTTTTGCCGCCTCTTTTGCTGGTGCAGTATTGCCATACAGCGGTTTGTTTGGATCAGCAATCGGAGTCGTGGCGCTTTCGCTTGCAGGTTTGCCCAGTTTATTCGTGAAAGGGGATGAACCTTTGGTGATGACCAAGGCTACCACCACTGCAATCGCTAGGCCAACGATCAGGCCGATAATAATACCGAGCAAGGTGCTGCCGATTTGTAGCTTATTCGAAGTGCGTGAAGTGAGCGCTGAATTTGCCGCTGGAGATTGATTATTCATACTGTTTCACTGAAAAGAGAAGCAACACGGGGAGCCAACAAGCTCCCCCCGAATCTACATTAACGCTATTTACATCTGAGTAGGTGCAGAAACGCCGATCAAAGCCAAGCCGTTACGCAATACTTGGCGCACCGCGACCAGCAATGCCAAACGTGCCAGCTTGAGGCTTTCGTCTTCAATCAACACTTTTTCAGCAAAGTAATAGCTATGCAATTGGCTGGCTAGTTCACGTAGATAAAAGGCGACTTGATGTGGCCCCAACTCGGACAGTGCGCGTTGCAACATCTCTGGGTATTGCGCGAGCAAACTCATCAACTGCGTTTCGCGTGGTAGGGTCAATGGCGTCAAATCGACCGCGCTTAATTGTGCTTCATCGATTTCCGATTTCTCTAGCACGCGGCAAATCCGCGCATGCGCGTACTGCACGTAGTACACCGGATTTTCATCGCCTTCTTTCAGCGCAACATCGACGTCAAACACAAATTCGGTATCGGCTTTACGCGAAATCAAGAAGAAACGCACGGCATCGCGGCCTTTGACAATGTCGCCATTGCCCGACCATTCGATCAAATCACGCACCGTCACATAGGAGCCAGCGCGCTTGGAAATTTTGACTTCCTCGCCGCCCTTCATCACCGTCACCATTTTGTGCAGCACATAATCTGGGTAGCCTTGCGGGATGCCGATATTTAAGGCTTGCAAGCCGCCACGCACCCGCGCTACCGTGCCGTGGTGATCCGAACCTTGCACATTAATCGCTTGGATATAGCCGCGTTGCCATTTCACGGTGTGGTACGCGACGTCGGGCAAGAAATAGGTGTAAGTGCCGTCAGATTTGCGCATCACACGGTCTTTGTCATCACCATATTCAGTGGTGGCAAGCCATAGTGCGCCCTCTTTTTCATAGGTTTTGCCCGAATCGACTAAGGCTTGCACGGTTTTATCGACCTTGCCATCGGAATACAAAGAAGATTCCAAATAGTAATTATCAAATTTGACGCCAAAGGCTTGCAAATCGATGTCTTGCTCGTGGCGCAGGTAACTCACGGCAAAAGCGCGGATTGAAGCGATATCTTCGATATCACCGCTAGCGGTCACTGGTTCGCTATCGCTAGCGTGGGCCGTCTTTTTCGCCAGAAAATCGTCGGCGATGTCTTTAATATAGTCGCCGTTATAGGCCGACTCTGGCCAATTGGCATCGCCCGGCGCATAACCGCGCAAGCGCGCTTGTACCGAATTGGCGAGGGTTTGAATTTGTACGCCAGCGTCGTTGTAATAAAACTCACGCGTTACCGCATACGATTGCGATTCCAAGAGCGAGGATAAAGCGTCGCCCAAGGCCGCTTGGCGACCATGACCGACATGCAAAGGGCCGGTTGGATTAGCGGAAACGAATTCAACGATGACTTTTTTGCCAGCGCCAGCTGTGCTTTTACCAAAATCAGCACCTTGGCGCAGAATGGTTTGGATGACTTCCTGTTTGGCGCAATTGGAGAGGCGCAGATTAATAAAACCGGGGCCAGCAATTTCAGCGCTTGTCAGCAGCGCGTTTTCGCCGCAATGCGCTTGTAAGCTGGTGACGATGCTTTGCGCCAGTTCGCGAGGGTTTTTCTTGAGTTGCTTCGCGAGTTGCATCGCAATATTGCAAGCAGCATCGCCGAGGCTAGGGTCGCGCGGCGTTTCCAACGTGACGGTAGGGGAGAGTTCAGTGCCAGCCAAATGTGGTGCAAGTGCGGCTTGGACGAGTTCAATGATTTGGTGTTTTTGTTGGGCTAACATGAGTAAGCAAGTCTGCTAAAAAAAGCCATCAAGCGCCTTAATATGTTCAGTATTAAAATTGGCATTGTTAGCTTAAAAGCAATGCCGGGCGCACTTAATCTTTAATTATACTTGTTTGCCTGCTTCTGAACTCTGAAAACTGCGACCTTGGGTCGGCGCATGAAATAGGAGCGGATCGGTGTTGTCGTCTTGCTAAGACTGCTTGCTCGAGTTTGATGGGGTAATTTGTTTCTTAGCGTCCACAATTGCTTGCCTAGCTTCATCAATTCAACACACGAATTGGCGCAAAGTGTGCAAATAGGCGGCGATAGCGCCGTATTTTGCGTTGCGAAACGTTACAATTGATCCATAAATCTTCCCACCACCGCTAGTCTTGTTCTATCGTGTGGCGGTGACAATACCAACAAACCGGCACCCCACCTTTGATCATGCAAAAGCGTCCTTTGATTTCGCTCAAGGCAGCACAATCTGCCCCGCGCCCGCCCAAAAAAGGTGGCAAACCTGTACCACAAGGTGGAACAAAAGCGCCGCTAGCGGCTAAGACCCACACACCGCTGCCACAAGCGGCTGCGCGCCCGATGGCGCAACGCGCGGAAGACCCTCGTACTGAGCGTGCCGATGCCCGGGCAGAATTACTCGCGAGCTTTAAACCAGATTTACCGCAAGAATCGCTGGCCTATAGCCTGCTGGGCGCAGCGAATGCGATTTCACTGGTACAAGGCGGCACTGCGTTACCGGAAGCTCTCACCAAATCCTTTGCCCTGACAGGCGCAAGCACCCAAGCGCGCGGCGCGATGCAAGATATCGCTTACCGCAGCATGCGTCAGCTCGGGCGTTGCCAGTTATTGATTGGCATCTTAACCACTAAACAACCCGCACCAGCGCTCTTGTATGGCTTGCTGTGCGCTGCTTTAGCGCTCTTGCAAAAAGATGAAGATGGTTTGATGCCTTATGAAGAATTTACGGTGGTCGATCAAGCTGTCACGCTAGCGGGCATTCATCCCGGCATCGCCCATGGCAAAGGCATGATGAATGCCGTTTTGCGGCGCTTTTTGCGTGAACGCGACGCTTTGCTCGCACAAGTGATGCAAGAAGAAGTCGCGCAACTGAATTATCCGCAATGGTGGATAGATAATTGCAAAGCAGCCTATCCACGCAATTGGCGAACCATTTTGTTAGCGGGCAATCAAAACCCGCCGCTGACGCTACGCGTGAATCAACGCTTATCCAGCGT
>JACPVY010000339.1 GCA_016197345.1 Burkholderiales bacterium | reverse complement strand
TATTATTGCCATTAATGCCAAAAATATGCTGTTTAGTTGCAACCGCCCCCTCTCCCTAGCCCTCTCCCACGAGGGGAGAGGGGACATACCATGCGGCCGCTATACCCTTTCGCGACAGCCTCACAAGGGGCGAGAGGAGCTTAGCCACAAATTCGCGCGCTTTTGCGCTAAACACGTTTGCGACACCCTCAAGCGGACAAGAGTATGCAATACGCTTTCGCACAGTCTAATTGGGGCGATGGTGGGCGACTTGCCCACCCTACCGGATGCGTTTTGCCCTTTTACGACGGGCTCCTGTGGCATCGCGGGCGAATCACCCACCCACTGCCGACACCCCACCATCCACCGCCAACACCTGCCCGGTGATATGTTTCCCCGCATCCGAGGCAAATAACACCGTCGCCCCTTTTAAATCTTCATCGTCCCCAATGCGCTTCAAAGGTGCGCTCGCGGCGAGTTTTTCTTCGCCTAAACTCGCCAGCACGCCTTTCGTCATTTTTGATGGAAAAAATCCCGGCGCTAAGGCGTTCACGGTAATGCCGTACTGTCCCCATTCACCGGCTAGCGTACGGGTGAAATTAATCACCGCTGCTTTCGAGGTGTTATACGCTACCGCTTGCATGGTGCCGGGGCGATTACCTGCTAGGCCAGCAATCGAAGCGACATTGATGATGCGGCCACTACGGCGTGGAATCATCGACAATTTACCCACCGCTTGGCTGAGCAAAAAGATCGCCCGTACATTCAAATTCATCACCTTGTCCCACGCTTCTAGCGGGTAATCTTCCGCCGGAGCACCCCACGATGCGCCAGCGTTGTTCACCAAGATGTCGATCTGTCCCAATTTTGCCATCGCTTGCTCTGCTAGCGCATTTGCCTGCTCAGCATCGGATAAATCTGCGACGAGCGCATGGGCTTCTATGCCCTTCGCGGCAAGCAGCTCACAGGCTTGCGCTAATTCTTCCGCTTTGCGCGCAGAAATGGCGACTTTTGCGCCCATTTCGCCCAAGGCAAACGCCATTTGCAAGCCCAAGCCGCGCGAGCCACCCGTGATTAAAGCCGTTTTGCCAGTGAGATCAAATAATTGCTGTGTGCTACGCATACGCTTCTCCGTTTCACCAAATAATCAGAGCTTAAACTGTAGCGCTTAAGCCCCAGTGCTCAAACGATGTAATCCATGCATTGCCGCTCTAAGCGCACCGCACCAATGAAGGGCATGATGGCTTTATGCTCAGGATGTTGTTGATACGCTTGCAAACTCGCGACATCGGCAAATTCGCTATATAAAACAATGTCATAAGTCGCTTCTAGCGGTGCTTGCATGCTGCTGACTTCAAACGCGCCCATGCCCGGTACCAAATTGGCACAGCCTTTCAGCAAATCGACCATTTTGGCGATATTGGTGGCCTTGTCCGCACCCTCTGCTTCATCTTTCAACTTCCACATCACGATATGTTTCAGCATCTTGTCCTCATTCAATCAAATTAAAACCAAGCGTCTTGCATGGTGAGCGTGGTGCTATCGCTAGACTCTAACAAATCGAGTTGCACCGTCACTTTCGGCAATTCCCACTGAAAGAAAAATTGGCAAGCTTGTAATTTGCCACGATAAAAATCCGCTTCGCTACCTTCGCTCACATTCAATGCTGCTAAAGCCGCATGCGCTACCAAAGCTTGTTGCAACCAAATCCACGCCACCACCACATGGCCAAAAGCTTCCAGATACACGGTGGCATTGGCGAGCGTCAAATTCAAATCATTTAGACGATATAAATGTTGTGTCACCAACGCTAGGCGCATTTGCTGCGCCGCTAAGCTCTGCGCATAGTTGGCGAGGCTAGCGACATGCTGCGCGCTGCTGACGGTTTTCGCCACTTCATGACTAAAGCACTGGAATAGCGCACCATCTTGCAACACCACTTTACGGCCCAGTAAATCGAGGGCATGGATGCCGTGCGTGCCTTCATGGATCGCATTGAGGCGGTTATCGCGGTAAAACTGTTCGACGTTAAAGTCACGCGTATAGCCATAGCCACCATGCACTTGTATTGCCAAATCGTTCGCCGCTAAGCACCATTGTGAAGGCCACGATTTAGCGATCGGCGTCAAAAAGTCTAATAACTGGCTAGCGCGTTGGCGCTCGACTTCATTGTCAAGCGTGCGCTGTTGATCGACCAAGTTCGCGCAATACAAAATCAAGCCTAGCCCGCCTTCAACATAGGATTTTTGCGCCAATAGCATGCGCCTCACATCGGCATGTTCGATTAAGGGGATTTGCGGCGTCGTCGGGTCGCGTTGCGCCCGCGCCCGTCCTTGGAGGCGCGTGCGAGCGTAGTCGAGCGCATGCAGGTAGCCCGTGTAGCCCAGCGCCACTGCGCCCAAGCCAACGCCGATACGCGCTTCATTCATCATGTGGAACATATACGCTAAACCATGTTGCGGCTTGCCCACCAAATAGCCCACTGCCCCAGCCTTACCGTTGGGTGTGAACTTGCCTTCGCCAAAATTAAGTAAGCAATTGACGGTGCCGCGATGGCCCATTTTGTGGTTCAGCCCCGCTAATGCGACGTCATTGCGCTGCGCCGGATTGCCATCCTCATCCAATACAAATTTCGGCACGATGAACAGCGAAATCCCCGGCACACCTGGAATCAATCGACCATCTTCAGCGGGGATTTTGGCCAACACCAGATGCACGATATTCTCGGCCATCTCATGCTCGCCACCCGAAATCCACATCTTGTTGCCCGTGATGCGATACGCCCCTAGCGCTTCGTCATACACCGCGCGGCTTTGAATATCGGCTAGGCTAGACCCGGCTTGTGGCTCGGATAAGCACATCGTGCCGAAAAAGCGCCCGGCTAACAGTGGCCGTGCAAATTGCTCGATTTGCTGTGGCGTGCCGTACTTCAAAATGGTGTT
>JACPVY010000327.1:3400-7638 GCA_016197345.1 Burkholderiales bacterium | reverse complement strand
GCTCAACCGCCCCCTCTCTCCCTGCCTCTCTCCCACGAGGGGAGAGAGGAGTGTATCGCTCTTTTTTTGAGTATTTTGTCTTTGCTGACCCAAGGCTAGGCAGTGGTGTAATGCGTTAGATTGCAACACATGGTTTTGAATTAAGTTGGGGGAATTGCACATGAAACATGCAGTTTCTGAGATGGCGCACGAAGCGATTGCACTTGAACGTGCGCGCCAATTGCGTACTCACCAGACTGAAGCCGAACAAAAATTATGGATGCAATTGCGGGCGCATCGTTTTATTGGACTGAAATTTAAGCGTCAGCAACCATTAGGACGTTACATCGTTGATTTTGTCTGTTTTGAGCCAAAACTCATCATCGAACTCGACGGCAGCCAACATGCTGAACACCAACGCTACGACACCGAGCGCGATGCATGGCTAAAAACTGAAGGCTATACCGTTCTGCGATTTTGGAATAATCAAGTATTTGAAGAATTTGCAGCAATCCTAGAAGTGATTCGAACCGCGGCGCTAGGTATCTCGGCGCAGCCTGAAGAAATCTAAACAACACATTTTTGGACAGGAAAACACATGCAAACCACGCGCGAATTTAATTTTGATGGTTTAGTTGGCCCTTCGCACAACTATGCTGGCCTTTCTTTTGGCAATGTGGCCTCGTTCAATAATGTCAAGAGCGCTTCCAATCCGAAATTGGCGGCCTTGCAAGGCTTGGCAAAGATGCGTGCGCTAGCGGCGCGTGGTTTTGCGCAGGGTTTGTTGCCACCACAAGCACGCCCTAATTTCCGCTTGTTGCGTAGCCTTGGCTTTCAAGGGACAGACGCGCAAGTCATCGCGCAAGCCTATAAAGAATCGCCAGTGATTTTGGCGTGCTGCTATTCTGCTTCGCCGATGTGGACCGCCAACGCTGCTACCGTGAGCCCCGGCGCGGATACCGCTGATGGCCGCACCCACTTCACCACCGCAAACCTCAATAGCAAACTGCATCGCGCCTTCGAGCATACGCAAACCACCCGCACGCTACGCGCGATTTTCCACAATGAACAGCATTTCGCCGTGCATGATGCCTTGCCGGGCACACCCGCTTTTGGCGATGAAGGCGCGGCTAATCACACCCGTTTGTGCGCGGAGCATGGTAGCGCAGGCGTTGAGCTATTCGTCTATGGCCGGGTTGAATTTGATACCAACGCCCCCGCGCCTAAACGTTTTCCAGCCCGCCAAACGCTAGAAGCATCGCAGGCCGTGGCCCGTTTGCATGGGCTGAAAGCCGAGCAATGCGTGTTCGTTTCGCAAAATCCTGATGTCATCGACCAAGGCGTATTCCACAACGACGTGATTGCGGTCGGCAATGGCAATGTGCTGTTTTATCATCAACAAGCATTTTTGGACGAAAACGCCGCTATCAGCAGCATACGGCAAGCGATGGCAGGTGTTGGTGCAGAGCTAGAAGCGATACGCGTCGATACCAATTTGGTGTCGGTCGATGATGCGGTGAAAAGCTATTTGTTTAATAGCCAATTGCTGACCAAAGCAAACGGCAAAATGGCCTTGGTTGTGCCACAAGAATGTCAAGAAACGCCAGCAGTCGCGAAATACCTACAAGGCTTGCTCGCCAGCGGCGCGAGTATTGATGAATTAATCCATTTTGACTTGCGCCAAAGCATGCGCAATGGCGGTGGCCCCGCTTGCTTGCGCTTACGCGTAGCGTTGAACGACGCCCAAGCCCAAGCAGTGCATCAGGGCGTGTTGATGACGGAAGAGTTGTATGCACGCCTAGTGACGTGGGTTGAAAAGCACTATCGCGATCACCTGAGCCCAGATGATTTGGCGGATCCACAATTGGCAGTGGAAGTGCAAACGGCCTTAGCCGAATTGGAAACGATTTTGGGCTTGCCGGGGCTGTATGAGTTTTAATGGCAGGGCGAGCGTTGTGGATTCCTTTGACGGCGCTTGTTGGGTATCAAAAAGGCAATAAAATCGGCAAAAAATAGCAAAATGAGGATTTTACATTCCTCATTTTGCAAGTAAATTCGATAATTTTAAATAATACGTTGCAATAAAATAACAACATGAGTGATACGCAAAAGTACGCATAGCTATGCTGCGCTGCTTTCAAGTACTATCCCCTGATTCATTCCGCTTGGAGACATTATGAAACGTTTGACAACCCTGAAATTATTGGCTGTTAGCTGTATCGCTGCTTTTGCATTTACCTCCAATGCCAGCGCCCGTACCGTCGATGAAATCAAGGCGGATGGCAAAATCATCATCGCTACCGAAGGCGCTTACCCTCCGTTCAATTATTTCCAAGGTTCTAAACTCACCGGCTTTGAAGTCGAATTGGGCGACGCTGTTGCGAAAAAAATGGGTTTGAAAGTGGAATGGAAATCGCTGTCCTTCGACGCATTATTGGCTGGTCTGCGCCAAGATCGTTGGGATTTGGTGATCGCTTCCTTCGGTATCACTGAAGAGCGCGCTAAAGCAGTGACTTTCACCCAACCACACTATTGCAGCGGCGGCGTGATCGTCTCGCGCGATGGTTCGGTGAAAACCGCCGCCGATTTGGCTGGTAAAGTCGTTGCTGCACAAACCGGTTCGACCTATTTTGAAAACGTCAAAAAAGTACCCGGCGTGAAAGAAGTCAAAAACTATCCACAAGATACCGATGCCCGCGCCGCTTTGCAAAATGGCCGCGTTGACGCCTGGATTTCCGATCGTTTCGTCGTCAAAACCGCGCTCGAATCTAATCCAGCTGGCATGAAAATGGGTGATTTCTTGTTCGTCGAACGGATTGCTTCGGCCATCAAAAAAGGCAATAACACACTAGGCGCTGCTTACGACAAAGCATTGGCTGAAGTGATGGCCGATGGTACCTACAAAGCCCTCTCCGAAAAATATTTGAAAGAAGACGTACGCTGCAAATAAGTCTAGCGTACGGGCGGCCAGCGAAAGTATGGCCGCCGATTCTTTTCAAGGAGGTCTGGTTTGATCCCAAATAATATGTTCCCAGCGCACTGGTCGCGCGAGCGGCGCAGTGCTGTCACGATTGCGGTAGCGATGTTTTTAATGGTGTTATTTTTATCCACCATGGCGATTCCGCTCTCGCTCTTGCCTAAGCCAATTGGCCCCGCCGCAAAGCAATTTGCCGACGGCTCAATGGTGACGGTGCAATTAACGGTTGTCTCAGGTTTGGCCGGGATTGTGCTAGGCGTGATTGCTGCGATTTGCAAACTCTCGAATATCTTGCCACTGCGTTGGCTCGCCACCTTCTATATCTGGGTGTTTCGCGGTACGCCGTTGTTGGTGCAGGTGATGTTTGCGTATTCGATTAATTTGCCCGGTGGCATGCAATTTAGCGAATTTCAAGCGGCAATTGTGGCGCTTGCCTTAAACGTCGGCGCGTATAACGCCGAAGCGATTCGTGGTGGGATTTTGGCTATCCATAAGGGACAGACTGAAGCCGCGCGTTCACTTGGCCTGTCGCGTTTTCAAACTTTTCGCGATGTGGTGTTCCCACAAGCGTTTCGTATTTCTTTGCCGCCCTTGGTCAATAACATCGTCTCGCTGTTGAAGGATTCGAGCTTGGCGTATGTGATTGGGGTAGTGGAATTGTCGAATATCGGCAATCAAGTGAAATCGGCATCGTTTGAACCTGTCCCCGTTTTCATCACAACGGCGGCGATCTATTTATTGCTCACCACCATCATGACGCAGATTTCAGATGCGATTGAGCGGCAATTAGATGTGGAGCGTCACCAATGAGCCAAACCTTGAACGATTCTATGAGTAGCGGCAACGCGCCAAGCGCTCCGCGCCAGCACCCGACCCGTCCCGATAAACCTTTGATCGTGGCGAAAAACGTGGATAAGCATTTCGGTGCCTTCCACGTCATCAAAAACGTCTCGACCGAATTTTATCAAGGTGAAGTGACGGTCATCATCGGTGCTTCTGGTTCTGGTAAATCGACGTTTTTGCGCATGCTCAATCGCTTAGAGACGCATGATAGCGGCCAGATCGTGATCGACGGTATTGAACTGAACGACAACCTGAAAAACATCGACGCGGTGCGGCGCGAAGTCGGGATGGTGTTTCAGAGCTTTAACCTTTTCCCGCATTTGACGGTGATGGATAACATCACGCTAGCACCGCGTCGTTTGCGCAATATGACGCGGCCACAAGCCGAAGAAATTGCACTCGGTTTGCTGAAAAAGGTGGGACTGGTCGAACAGGCACG
>JACPVY010000327.1:0-3376 GCA_016197345.1 Burkholderiales bacterium | reverse complement strand
GGCACGCAAATATCCGCATCAAATTTCTGGCGGCCAAGCACAGCGCGTGGCGATTGCGCGCGCGCTAGCGATGCAGCCGAAAGTGATGCTATTTGATGAGCCGACCAGTGCGCTCGATCCTGAAATGATCAAAGAAGTGCTAGACGTGATGAAAGACCTCGCTAAAAGCGGCATGACGATGATCGTCGTCACGCATGAAATGGGCTTTGCGCGCGATGTCTCTGATCGTGTCATCTTCTTTGAAAAGGGACAGATTCTGCACGAAGCACCGCCGGAAAAGTTTTTCAATGATTGTGAAAATGAGCGTATCCGTAATTTTTTAGGACAGATCGTGAATCAGGGCTAAACGTAAAAATGCAGCCCCTAGCATAAATAGGTTCATAACTAAGTCCATAACAGCAAAGTCTGAATTTTATGTCCAAGGAGACAATGATGAAATTGAGCAAGACTGCCTTGAATACAGCCATTAGCGCTGCCCTCGTGATCGGTTTTTCCGGCATGGCTTTGCCTGCATACGCAGCAAAGAAAGTGGCAAATGATCAAAATAAAGAAATGGCGGCGCAATTCGAGGAAATGCGCAATGAGATCAAACGCCTGCGCGCCGAAGTAGAAGATCTGAAAAAAGACAAGGGCGCGCGCGCTGATGTGCAAGAAAAAGTCAAAACAGAAGCGGTAGCGGCGGCAACTGCGGCGTCAGCGGCTTCGACCGCAGCGCTGGCAGATCGCGTGGAACAAGTTGAATTGCGCGTGAAAGATGCGGTGGTGGGCGGTGATATCGGTGGTTCGTCGCGCTTGCCTGGTTCGGAAACCTCGGTGCGCTTGTATGGCTTTGCTGAGCTGAACATGGTCAAAGAGTTCAAAGGCGATAATGGCGATCAAGATTATTCGACCTTCTTGCCATATGGCCCATTGAATGGTTCGGCTGAAGCTGGTCGTAGTGGCCGCGCGTACTTGCATGCACGTACCTCGCGCATCGGCATCGAAGCTTCGACCCCATCGCAATATGGCCCAATTGGCGTCAAGATCGAAGGCGACTTCAATAACGAACCACGTACCGGTAACGCTGCTGTTTCTGGCGATATCAAAAACATCTACACCCAACAAGCAACGAATAGCTACAACTTCCGTCTGCGTCATGCTTATGGCCAATTCGGTGGTTTGTTGATCGGTCAAACTTGGTCGACCTTCATGGACGTCGATAATTCGCCAGAGACCGTTGACTTTAACGGTCCTATCGGTTCGACTTTCATCCGTCAACCGATGATCCGTTACGCATATGCGACGGCGGATTCCGGCACCTTTACCGGTGCGTTGGAAAACTCGGTTTCTTACGTGTTAGACAAAACCGCAACCGTTACCACCAAGGGCTTTTCGCGTGTGCCTGACTTAGTGGTGCGTTGGGATAAAGGCTTTACTTGGGGCGCGTTGTCTTTGCGCGGCGTGACCCATGAATTGCGCCTGAACGACGGCGCAGGCTTGTCGCAATCGAGCCGTGGCTATGGCATTGCGGCTTCTGGCTTGTATAAAACCGTTGGCGATGATTTCTTGACATGGGGCGTGACTTACGGCACTGGCGTCGGTCGCTACTTCAACTACATCGAAGGCGCGTTCTACGATGAAACCAAGAACGAAATCCTGAAAGAAAAAGCAATCGGTGTGGTGCTGGGTTATCAAATCAAACCATCAACCACGATGCGCTATAACTTGGCGCTGGGTATGCAACACCATTACGATAATAGCTACACCGATTTTGCGCGTGCAAATGGCTTGGATGCGGGTCGTTTTGGTATCAATCGTAGCGTCTGGCAAGCGCACTTAGGCTTTATCTGGAACCCAGTGAAAGGCGTTGATATCGGCACCGAATATATCTTTGGCCGTCGTAAGACTTTAGCGGGTGAAACCGGTGAAATGAGTCGTTTGGATTTCTCGGCGAAATACTATTTCAACTAATGATGGTGTGAGTTGAACAAGGCGGCACGCTGGCTTGGCCTGCGCTGCCGCCTAATTGTATGTGCGACATCAGTTGTATTAGTTATATGAATCCGCGTTAATTGTGAGATGTCAAAAGGTTTTTTTGCCCGGTGTGACGCCTTCTGCGCTGCCGTGGCTGTGCCCGCGCTATTGCCTTGCTGGATGGTTGTGAAATGGTCGCGAAATGGTCGTGAAATCGTCATGCCTTGGTGGCATAATGTCGGCCTATTGAAACTAGAGTGGTCATCCTAGTCTAGTTTTTGATCGCATTATTTTCATCGCATAGTTCACCAATGGCCAAAAGCTTTGCGGGGGCGATGTAAAGAGAATTTTATATTTGAATTGAATTGGAGAAGCGTGATGGAACATCAACCGCAAGACTTGCGTAGCCAAACCCTGAATCTGGTCACTAGCGGCGCCGATGCGCCCAATATTGCCGACAAGGAGTTGGTTGCAAGCTTGATCCGTAGCTGGCTGACCTCGCTCGACGAAGATGATTTGCTTGGCATTACCCCGGCTAGTTTGGCGAAAGTGCTGTGGCAGGGTTTTGCGCAAACCGTGCAGCGTGGCGCACAAAGCTGCCAAATCAGCAGCTTGAGTTATGCCGATGGTCGCGGTGGTGATGCCAGCGCCTTGCTGATCCTCAATCCCGATATGCCTTATCTGGTCGATTCCCTCGTGATGGCCTTGCGTAAGAGCCGCGTTGCGGTCAACGCTGTGCTCAACGCCGTGTTGGCGGTGAAACGCGACGCGAGTGGCAAAGTGGAGTCGGTCGCCGCTGTGAAAGATTCACAAGATCCACGCGAATCCTATGTGTTGGTGTTGCTGGCTGAACCAGTCGCGAGCGAGCCATTAGACGCGATCATCGCAAGCGTGACGATGGTAGCGCAAGATGCCGCCGTCGTGAAACACGATGCCGCCGCCATTACCTACAAAATGCGTCAAATCGGCTTGGATGCCGCCAAACTTGGCGCAGAAGGCGAAGAAGTTGCGGCCTTCATGCAATGGGCGCAAGAAGAAGGCTTTGAAGCCTTTGGTTATGCCTACTACCGCGTGGTGGATGGCGCCCCAGAATTGGAACGCGATGTACCTAGCCGCATCGGCGTTTTGAAAGACACTAGCCATCCAGTCTATGGCAATTGCCTCGCTAATATTCCTGGCGATTACAAATCCCTCGCTGCCCGCAATCATATGTTGTCGGTAGTGAAAGCTGACGTGCAAGGTACTTTGCATCGCGATCAGCGCCTTGATTTCATCGGTGTGCGCGATAGCGACGAATCAGGCAAGGTGCTAGGTGAACACTGCTTAGTGGGCTTGTTCACCCGCGCTGCAACTACCACCGCGATTGCGAAATTGCCGATTGCACGTTTGCGCGTAGCCAAAGTGTTGGAATTGGCTGGCGTGC
>JACPVY010000365.1 GCA_016197345.1 Burkholderiales bacterium | reverse complement strand
GGTCTATTTGCTGCGATTGGCAATACTAGCGACAGCTTAGTCAACTTCACAAGCTCTACTGCAAGCACAAAAGCGGGGACATACTCAATTGATGTCGCGCATTTAGCCACCCAAGGCAAAGTTGCGGGAAATCGCGATTTGACGGCTGCATCGACCACCATTACGAGCGGCACGAGTTGGAGTGTCACCCTTAACGGCACGACTCCGAGTACCAGCAGCACGGTCGCGACGGTGAATTTGGCAGCAGGGACATACTCGGCTAGTGAGCTAGCGACGCTAGTGCAATCAGCAATTAACGGCGCTTCCAATTTCTCTAACTCCGGCGCAGCGGTAACAGCGAGCATTAATAGCGCTGGCGCGCTCGAAGTGAAATCAAATAAATATGGCTCGGTCTCGAATGTGAGCATCACGAGCTTAACTGGCACTGCAGCCAGTGATATTTTTGGCACCAGCACCAGCACTGATGGCACCGATATCTCAGGCTCCATTGGCGGCTTGGCAGCAACCGGTTCCGGTCAATTTTTGACGGGAACACCTGGCTCTGATGCAAATGGATTAAAGCTGGAAATTACTGCCGGGGCAATTGGCCCACGCGGCACTGTCAGCTTTTCTCAAGGCTATGCCTACCAGCTCAACACCTTGGCTTCCGGCTTTCTTGGTAGCACAGGCTTAATTGCTGGTGGCACAGATGGCTTAAAAGCGAGTATTAAGGATATTGATAAAAGCCGCACTGCTTTTAATGCACGGCTGGTTGATGTCGAAAAACGTTATCGCAAAGAATTTACCGCATTGGATGTAGCGGTACAAAGTATGAACTCGACCGCAACCT
Organism: Burkholderiales bacterium; assembly: GCA_016197345.1. Classification (GTDB taxonomy): domain Bacteria; phylum Pseudomonadota; class Gammaproteobacteria; order Burkholderiales; family Burkholderiaceae_D; genus JACPVY01. The sequence goes on along the minus strand of JACPVY010000365.1, from coordinate 245 downwards.
ATCTTAGCCAACAATTAGCCTCAATCGCCAAAAACAATTGATTGTCTGCAGACCTTTTATGAGGAGTAGCCTGATGTTTGGATCAGCACAAAACGGTGTAAATGCATACGCCAAAATCGGGATTGAAACGGGAGTCGCTGCCGCTACGCCCCATAAATTAATCGTCATGTTGTATGAGGGGGCGATGGTTGCCGTCTCGATGGCGGGACAACATATGAAGGCGAAAAATATTGCGGCAAAGGGTC
>JACPVY010000219.1 GCA_016197345.1 Burkholderiales bacterium | reverse complement strand
GCAGGGGCCTTAAATATCAATGCAGTGCAGTATGTTTTGCATGGTAGGTGGGTTCAAAAAACAATCGCGAATGAGGGCAATCGTACGGAAAATCGCATGCAGATTTGTCAGTATGTGAATGGCCTAAATGAAGTTTCGCGGTGACCTTCGGGTGTAAAGATTTAGGTGTACATCAGCGCGGTTTGGTTGTTGCTGCTTGAATAGGATCTTCTCGCAACAATAGTTTTTCCGCATCGTCTTTTTGAAATTGGAGAAAAAAATGAATCAGCAATCCATGCAACGTATGCAACAATTGGCTGCCCGCCGCAGTGGTAAGCAAGCCGGTTTTACCTTGATCGAATTAATTGTTGTCATCGTGATCTTGGGCATTTTGGCCGCTACCGCTTTGCCGCGTTTTGCCAATCTGGCTGGTGAAGCCCGCATCGCTAGTTTGAATGCCGCGCGTGGTTCGCTCTCCGCTACTGCCGCAATGGCCCATGGCAAATATCTCGTCGCCACCACTCCTCCTGCCAGCATCACCGTTGAAGGCGCAACCGTTACCTTCGCTACCGTCGCTAAATCTGGCTATCCAAAAGCTGACACTGGCTTAGCAACTGCTGCTGGCTTGAACGCTGCTGATTACACCATCATCCCTGCGGGAACTGCAGCTACCGCTAATTCGCCAGCGACCACGGCAACTGAAATTGCGATTATTCCCGTCAGCGTGGCTGGTTCGCCATCGGGCTTGACTTGCTATGTGAAATATGTCGAACCTGTCACCGCGACGGATGCGCCTGCAGCGCCAGCACCAGTTACGACTGGCTGCTAATGACAGACGTTTAGGCTAGCTTGGCATCTTGTTCTAGCGAAAAGTGTCAGCGCCTGAAGTTTGACCACGGTCGAAAATGGCCCAACTGTGCGAGTCGCGTAGTTGGGCTTTTTTCTTGTGGCTTAGAACTCGCTTGAGTCAGTTTCCCTTCCACGCATTCATTTTTATATTGGCCGTCATGCCCATAGCGTTTTTTGTGAAAACGGTGAGATTGATGAACAGCGCACAGGCAGCGCCTCGGCTATCCTCGCGCTTGGCCCGGCTAGCACCTGAGGCGGGCTTTACGATGATCGAATTGATCACCACTATCGTCTTGCTGGGCATTGTCAGCGCGCTGTTTGCGACGCGTTTTTTCGAGCGCGAATCATTCGATGCACGAGCCTATAGCGATCAAGTAGCGACGATGCTGCATTACGGGCAAAAACTGGCGATTGCCCAAAATCGACCAGTTTATGTCCGGTTTAATAGTAATAGCGTGGCGCTTTGCTTTTCTAGCGCCAACTGCCTCGTCAGCAATGATCAAGTGCTGCATCCTAGCGGCGCGAATTCTGGTACGAGTGCCACCTTAAGCGCTTGTGCGAATAATTCACGGTGGTATTGCGAAGCTTTGCCAACGGGTTTGACGCAAAGTTTTGCCCCCAATGCAGCACTCACTGGCTTTTATTTTGATGCGCTCGGTAAGCCTTTTGCGCTGACCGATGCTTATCCTAGCGTCAACTCAAATTTCGTCACCACCACGCTCACCATCACCAGTAGCAAGCCGGGCTCTAGTAGTGCCTTGGTGATTGAACAGGAAACTGGCTATGTTCACCAGTAAATCCTCTCAGCGTGGTTTGACGATGATCGAATTAATCGTCTTTATCATCATCGTCTCGGTTGCCGTGCTCGCCTTGCTACGCGTATATGTGATCACTAGCCGCAACAGCGCCGATCCACAGATGCGCAAGCAAGCGCTGGCTTTGGCGGAAGCATTCTTGGAAGAAGTCGAATTGGCGCGCTTTACCTATTGCGAACCAGTGCTCGATGGCAGTGCCGATGATCCAGTGGCGCGCCCCAATCCGGCTGCTTGCAACGTGCTCGAGGTGGTGGGGCAAGAGGTGGGGAGCGTCAACCGTCCATTTGATAACGTCAATGACTATGTCAATCAATTTAATGTCGCCACGCCTGCCTTTAATTCGGGCACGCAATTAATAGATGCTGCTGGGGAGGTTATCGATTTACCCGGCTATAGCGTGACCTTAACCATCGTCCCGGAAGCCTTGAATGGCATTAATTCCGGTGCCACAGCGGCGACGATGGAAGTGCTGCGCATTAGCGTCACCGTCACCTATAACAATGGCAGCGATAGCCTGACGCTAGACGGCTATCGCACCCGTTATGCACCGAATGCCGTGCCATGAAATCACCTCTGTTTATGCGCATCACAGCCCGCCAAGCAGGATTTACGCTGATGGAAATCATCGTCGTTATCGTCATTACCTCGATTGTGGCAGCGATGGTTGCGACCTTTATTCGCTTGCCTTTTTTATCCTATGTCGATGTGGCGGCACGTGCTGAACTTACCGATGTCGCCGATACTGCGTTGCGTCGTATGGGGCGTGATCTACGCCTTGCTTTACCGAATAGCGTGCGCATTACTAAGGTGAGTGACAACAAATATTATCTCGAAATGCTGTTGACCAAAACTGGTGGGCGTTATTTGGTCGAAGAAGAAACTGTGAATGGCCGCTTTCTACAATTTGAACGACCCACCCTCGATTGCGTCGCCACGCCACTTGATCCTGGTTGTGCTTTTGATGTGGTGGGCAATATGCCTGCGGCACCGCTGAATATTGTCGTCGGCGACAAAATTGTTGTCTATAACCTTGGCTTAGCGCCAGCCGATGCCTATAGCGGTGGAAATCTGACCACGGTTACTTCTGTGGTCGGCAACCGCATCAATTTTGCGCCGCAGGTATTTGCCACTCAAGTGCCCGCTATGCGCTCACCCTCCCATCGTTTTCAAGTGGTGAGTACTCCCGTGACGTATTTTTGTGATGGTAGCTTTTCTGGTGGTAGTGGCAAATTACTGCGATATAGCGGCTACGCTATCAGTGCCAATCAGCCGATGCCACCAGTGGGCGGCAAGAGTGCGCTGCTGGCCGATGGCATTGTGAAATGTAGTTTGAATTATGAGCAAGTCGCCAATGTGCATAGCGCCTTGGTCGGCATGACGATCAGCATGGCACGGCCAAATAAAGATACGGGGACAGTACAATTGTTTAACCAAGTACATGTGGATAACACGCCATGAGAAATGGCCATTTTCTATCATTCATCTCGTTAGCGCGGCAGCGCGGTTTTAGCATCGTCACCGCAATTTTCATTTTGGTCGCCTTTTCTATCATGGCGGTGGTATTGCTGAGCTTATTTACCGTACAGCGCCAAGTGCTTGGCTTGGATGTGCAGGGCGCGCGCGCCTACCAAGCCGCACGCGCTGGCATAGAGTGGGGCTTGTATCAACAATTGCGAATCGCCAACCCGGTGTGTAATAACACGGTGTCATTTGCGATGCCCGCTGGCACTAGTTTGAGCACTTATTCGGTCACGGTTTCTTGCGTGCAAGTGATTAACAATGGTCTGACGCGCAAACAACTGACGTCAATTGCCTGCAATCAACCCGATGCGGGCAATGTGTGCCCACCCACCGGCGCGATCACCAGTCCCGATTATGTGCAGAGGAAAGTGCAGGTGGAATTGTGATGGCTATCGTCAGGGCTATTGATTTTTTTCGTTTGTGGCAGCGTTTAGCCTTAGCGCTAGCGCTATACAGCCTGTGGCTGAGCACACCCGCGCAGGCGGCAGCGTTGCTGATCAACAGCAATACCTCGTGGAGCGCACTTAGCGGCGGTACAGGCACAGGTGGCAAGCCGAGTAGCACCGATACCATCACCGTTGGCAATAACGCGACTTTGACGGTGGATGTCACCAACGCCGTTAGCGGCAATATTCTGCTGGGCAATGCGGGTGTTGCGGGGAGCTTATCGTTTAGTGGCGCTAGCAGTAAATTGACTGTCTCTGGCTCTATTACGATCGGTAATGGCAGTGCGCTAGGCAATCTGACGATGGTAGCGGGCAGCAATTTATTGCTACAACAGTTTAATTATGTCGGCGGCAGCTTCACCCCTAGCACTGGCACCGTGACAATGACGGCTAACAATACTTTGCCAAATGCAGCGGCGCTCGCCAGTTTTTACAATTTTACGCAGAGCACCGGGGCGATTACGACCCTCAGTCGCGATACCACTATCAATGGTGTGCTGACCTTAACTGGCGGCAGTATCGACACCGCAGGCAAGACTTTGATCGTTAGCGGCCCCTGTGCGACTTCGGTATCAAGGCCAAGCAATGGCGGCTATGTCAATGGCAACTTACGCATGAGCCTATTGAGTGGCTCCTCGACCTGTTTGTATCAACTCGGTAGCGCCACTGGCTATGCCCCAATTAGCGTCAATATGGTCGCCAATAGCGCTGGTAGTTTGACCGCATCGAGCATAGGGGCGGAGCATCCACAATATGCCAGCTCTGGCCTCGATAGCAGTAAAGGAATTAATCGCTATTGGTCGCTGTGGAAAAGCGGCGATACGATTGATGTCAGTTCATATGGGGTGACACTGAACTACAATAGCGGCGACTTAGATATTGCGACCAATACCGCGAATATTGTGCTTGCGCGCTATAACGGTGCGGTCTGGACCTTGCCTTCCACCTTCACGCGCGGCACCAATACGCTTAGTCTAGCGTCGCAAAGTGGGCCGCTGAATGCGACCATTAGCTTTGCTGGTGGCGAGGTTTTGCCACAATGCAATCCTCCTAGCGATATCACAGGCGTGACGCTGTCTTGTGTCTGCGAAAACTTTACTCGCGCCAACCTCAATCCCTCGGCAATCTTTGGTTCTGATTGGTCGCTCTCCACCAGTGGCGGCAGTTTTGGCTTGCCTAGAATCGTCAATTCCGGCACTTTACGATTGACTGATAATTCGAATACGGTTGCTACTGCCGCCACGGTGCCTGCAAATTTTCCGGCAGCGGGCAATATGATTGTGGTGGAGTTTAAAAATTATTCCTATAACGGCGGCGGTGCTGACGGCATGGCCTTGACGCTATCGGATGCCTCGATCTTGCCGCAGCCTGGGGCATTCGGTGGTTCGTTGGGGTATGCGCAAAAACTGGGTTCCGACTGTACTAACCCCTCTGGTTGCGCTGGGTTTGCTGGGGGCTGGATCGGTGTTGCGTTGGATGAATACGGTAACTTTTCCAATCCAACTGAAGGTCGTGCCGGTGGTCCCGGCTCGCGTTCTGATGCCGTTGCCGTGCGCGGTTCGGGCAGTGGCGCCAGTACTGCCTCGACCAATTACCCGTATTTAGATGGCACGACTAGCTTATCGCCGGGGGTTGATAATGCCAGTTCTAGCACGCCGGCTTATGGCCATGCCTATCGCGTCATGGTGGATGCCCGCAGCTATACCGCAACCAATAAAACCGCCACGGTCAGTGTGTATCGCGATACCTCTGGCGCTGGTAGCTTTAGCACGTCAAATCGACTTCTCAATTTTGATGCATATCAAAAAAATCCATCGCAGGCGGCGGTGCCTTCGAGTTGGAAGCTGAGCTTTACGGGGTCGACTGGCGGCTTGGCGAATTTCCATGAAATTGGCGGCTTGAAAATCTGTGCGCAAAGCTTGAATCCCCCCACTAGTTTTCGGATCGCGGTGGATAATTTGAATCCCGCCAATTGCAGCACCATTCCGAGTGGCCGACCACAGATCACCATTACCGCGCTCGATATCAATGGCAATGTCGCCACGACCTATAACAAGACTGTCACGCTGAAAGCAGTGCTAGCGAACGGCAATGTCTCTAGCGCAGTGTGGGCGATTCAAACTGGGAATGGCACGTTGTCCGGCAATCAATATACATTTGCCGCTTCCGATTTAGGGGTAGCAAAATTTGTCTTGACCGATAACGTGCAAGAAGATGTGACAGTCGGCGTCACCGAAAATGGCAGTGCGTTTGGCGTTACCTTTGCTTCGCCTTTGCAATATCGCGGTGGTTCGTTTTCCATTGCCAATGTCGATACCTTAGCGAGTGATACAGCGGGCGGGGTGGTGGCTGGGCGGGGCCATTTGTTTAGCGTCACCCGTAGCAATGCTTGCGGTGTCGATACCACCTATAACGGTGCGAAAAATTTGGATGGTTGGTATTCCGCCGTCGCTAGCGTGCATCCGCCGGCGGCCGCTGCCCCCAGAATTTGCGCACCCGTGCTAGGAACTTGTGTGCCAAGCACGGGCGGCTGTAGCACGCTGCCAACGTCACCGCCAGCCTTGGTTTCTGGCTCGGACAACTTGCCTAGCTTAACGTTTACCAATGGTGTCGCCAATTTTTGCCTCGTCACCAGCGATGTCGGTCGCTATTCACTGAATATGCGCGATGATAGCAATGCCAGTTTGCCGATTGCTGGCTCGTCAGCCACGCTGACCGTGCGGCCATTTGCATTGGTGCTCTCGAATGTGAAACAGGGCAGCACGAATAATCCAGCGACTGAGTCACGGCTGGCGCTTACTTGTGGAATAGCGCGGCTGATGTTGACGGCAATGGCTTGCCCGATACGAATGCCACCTTGGCCAATGTCACGGCGAATGGTGTGACGCCGAGTTTTGCCGATACGCTCAGTTTTACAGCGCAAAACACGCCCGGCAGTTATGTCCCCGGCCCGAGTGCGGCGGGTATTCCGGGCACTGTTTCCGGTTCTGTGGCGATCACGGCGGGCAGTGCGACCAGCAGTAACGTAAATTATCCCGAAGTCGGGAGTTTTAGCTTGAGCGCCACACCGACAACTGATTATTTAAGTAGTGGCGTGAATTTGAGTAATCGTATCGCGGTGTATGCCAATCCTAGCTCCTCCACCCGGAGCGCTTGGGTTGGCCGTTTTAAACCGAATAATTTTGTGGTCGCGGCATCTAACTTTATCAATCGCAGTGAAATTGGCGGCGGTGTTGGCTGTGCTCCCGCAAGTAATTTTGCCTATATGGGCGAAAATATCAATCTCAGTTTCACGCTCTCAGCGATGAATGCACTCGGCGGCTTGACGCGCAATTATGCCGGCAGCTACGCTAAGTTGGATGGGACGAATTGGTTTGCCGTGGGGACGAATAATAGCCTAGGGGTAGGGGCGATGGCGCAGGCAGCCAGCGTGTCGGGTGGGAGTTGTAATGTCACCTTTGATTTTGCTACCCCGTCTCATACCGCGTTCAAAAACTGTAATGTCGCCGCGCCTGCCGATATTTTGCGTGCCGCCGGCCCACGCTTAAGCACCGTCAATGCCCCAGTCGCTAGCAACTGGCTGCTTGGCCAAGCGAGTTTTAGCGCCGATTTGATGTTGCAACGGGCCGATAGCGCCGACGGCCCGTATACATTTTTACAGCTAGGTTTCGCTCCGCTTGATGGCGATGCCGTCGGACTCGCGGCAGGCAGCTATAACATGGATGCCGATCAAGATGGTAGCAATGAGCGTTCCTTCCTCAAGGTGACGCAAGTGCGCTATGGTCGCATGTTGATCGACAATGCCTACGGCTCAGAATTATTGCCTTTGCCGGTCGCGGTGCAAGCGCAGTATTGGAGTGGTGGCCAATATGTGAAGGCGGTGGATGATAATTGCACACCCTTGCTACGCGCAAATTTTTTATTGAATGCGCATTCGGGTGGCGTTGATGGAATTGATGCTGGCAACATGAATGCGGCTAATATTCCGGCCAACAGCGGTAATATGCTTGCCGGGCAGGGCACGATACGCTTGCTGAAACCGGGCACAGTGCATCCAATCAAGAAAGGGAGTGTCACCCTCAATTCTTTGTTGAGTTATTTACCTGGAGCTGGACGTCTGACGTTTGGGCTGTATAAAGCTGGGCCTGTGATCTATATCCGCGAAATCTATTAATTGACCAGTGAGGTAGGGATGATGAAAAAAACCATGCAAACGCTATGCAGTGCGGCGCTATTCAGTGCTAGCCAATTGACCAGTGCGCAGACTACACCTACGCCAGCACCTGCGCCCGCCGCTGCACCCGCTGCTGCGACGAGCGCGCCCTGCATCAGTGCCGAGCATCACGCGTTTGATTTTTGGATTGGCCATTGGGATGTGTTTAAACCCGATGGCAGCTTAGCTGGCAGCAATAAAATCGAGCGCGAATACAATGGCTGCGTGATTCACGAACGCTATACCACGCCACACGGCTTCGCTGGCGAGAGCTTGAACGCGTATGACAGCGCACGCAAGGTTTGGCATCAAACGTGGATGGATAATGGTGGCACGGTGCTATTGCTCGATGGTGGCATTCAGGGCAATAGCATGGTATTGCTAGGCAATGGGCAAGATAGTGCTGGCAAGCAAATCCGCCATCGCATCACTTGGACGCCGAAAGCCGATGGCAACGTGCGGCAACACTGGGAAAGCACGGACGAAAAGGGTAATTGGACTACCGTGTTTGATGGTTTATACAAGCGCAAAACCAGCAAATAATGCGCTAGCGTGGCAGACATTCGGCGCATTTCGTAGGGTGGGCAACTTGTTGCCCACGGATTTGAAGCATCGTAAAAAACATCAAATTTTGATGCAATTGACACTGTTTTAATATAAACACTGCACGAATTATTATGCAAAGTGTGAGATTTACTGCCGTGGGCAACGGAGTTGCCCACCCTACCACCGACGTTTTTTCTTTTGCGCCCCCCTCTTGCAGGTGGGAAGGCGATATCCATGCAATCTCAAGGTTTCGCGTGGTAGCAATGCTATCATTGCAGACTTGATTGATTCCACCTTGGCTCCACACCATGTTCTCCTTCCTTTTCAAGCGCAAAAATTCCAAGTCGGCAGCCTCCCACGAGGCGACAGAGAAGCATAGCGCAGCTGCCAGTGGCGGTTCTGGCGCCAGTTCGGGCGGTGGCAAGCACGGCGCCTCGGTCGCTCCTAAACAAGCCAATGCGCAGGCGCAAGAACAACAGCGCTTACAACAACAAGAGAAAAAACAAGCTGCCTTGCAGCAAGCCGCCAGTGTCGCCAACGACGAAACCGCCGCCGTCAGTTTTATCTTGCAATGCGATTTTGCCGATGCGCGTTTGCAAGCAGCCCAGCACATTCAGAGCAAGGCAGCGTTGGAGCAAGTCTTGGCTGGCACTCGCAATTTGGATAGACGCGTCGCGAAACTCATGCAACAACGCTTGGAAGCGCTGCAATATCAACAGCAAAGTGAAGGCAGGGCGCAAGCGGCGTTAGAACAAGCAGAGAAATTATTGGCGCAACCCTTATTGATGACGAGTCACTTAAGCGAACTCGACAAAGTTTGGGCGGCGCTAGGCAAATTACCAGCAGAGATGCCACAAGTGTCCCGCTTTACCCAAGTGCGTGCGGACATTGCGGGCCGTTTGCAAGAGCAAGCGCAATTGCAACGACGTTTGATTGACCTCGTGGCAAAACTGAAAGCCTGCCAACTAGCGCCCGCTGTCAATGCAGAAAATGCGGATGCAGAGCATGCGGAGCGCGCAGTGAAGGCAGAAATTGCTAGCGCGCGCCAATTGATCCAAGAATTGGATGCGCTGAAAGAACACCGTGAATGCGCAGCCTTGCCACGCCAATTAATGCCCGAAGCGGAACAAGAAGCGCGGCGCATCATGCAAAAAATTCAAGAAGATGAGCAAGCGCAGGCAGCGCTACAAGCCTGCCAGCACGCGTTGCAGCAATGGCGGCAAGCGCTAGAGCAAGCCGCTGTAGCCGAAGTCAGCGAGGTGAAAGAGGGCGCAGATAGCGCGTCTACGCCTAGCGATAGCGCGCCAGCACTTGATGTGACGCAGATCAGCAAAGAGTGGCAAACCCTGCTCGCTAACTGTGGCAAAGCACAGCAAGCGCAATTACAGGTGCAATTTGCCGAAATCAAACGTCGCTTAGCACCGATTGCTAGCAGTGATGCAGTGGCGAGCGCTAGCCCAGCGTCGGTGTCAACTTCGCCCGCATCGGCTAGCCAGTCTAGCCCGGCTAGTCAACATAGCCAGACCAACCCGCCGCGCGAACATCATCCGCGTCCCGCCAAAAACACTCAGCACGCTTTGTCAAAAGAAGAGTTGCAAGCTGCAAATACGCAATTTGCACAGGCTTTGCACGCCTTGGAAGCGGCTTTACAAGAAGGTTCGCTACAGGCAGCGGCTGAAAACGATAAATTGCTACGTGATTTGAAAGCCGTGAAGCCAAATGGCAATCAGGCCGGGCGCTTGACCGCATTGCGCGCCGAATTGCATCGTTTGCAAAGTTGGGCGCGCTGGGGCGGTAAAGTCTCGCGTGAAGAATTGACCAAGGCGGTGGAAGACTTAGCGACGCAAGAAATGACGGTTGTTGAATTGGCGAAAAAAGTCGGTAGCATGCGCGAACGTTGGCGCTCGCTAGACGCTAGCGCTGGCCCGGCACCGCGCCAATTGTGGGAGCGCTTCGATCAAGCCTGTACCACCGCGTATGCACCAGCCGCCGAACATTTCAAAAAACTGGCCGCGGAACGCGCCCAACATGCACAGCAAGCGCAAGACATCATTGGCCAAGTGCAGGCATTTGTACAAGCGCATCCGGTCGATACGCCGCAGCCCGATTGGCGCGCGATTGCGAGTTTTTGCCAAAAAGTCGATCAGCAATGGCATCGTCTGGGCAGCATAGAGCGCAAAGAACGTAAGCGTTTGGATAAAGAATTTGCCCAAGCGCTGGCGGTTTTACTGCAACCCTTGGAGCAACAGCGTGCGATTGAAGTACGGCGGCGGGAAGAATTGATTGCAGAAGTCGAGCAATTGGATTCGCATGAACGCGGCGCGCTCGATCATTTGCGGCATTTGCAAGAGCGTTGGCAAGAAATGGCAAAAGCCTTGCCACTCGCGCGCAAGGTGGAGCAAGAATTGTGGCAACGCTTCCATGCGGGCTGTGACGCCGTATTTGCCCAACGCAAAGAAAGTGCACATCAAGAGCAAGCCGAACGTCGGCAACATTTGCAAGCAAAAGAAGCGTTATGCCTGCAATTAGAGCAAGTCGCCGCAGAAGAAACGAATAAAGCGCTACGCGAATTGCTGAAAAACACGCGCCAAGCGTGGAAAGAAATTGGCCCTGTGCCGCGCGCGCAAGAAGTGGCGCTAGACAAGCGCTGGCAGCAAGCGCAAGAGAGCATCGCGCAAAAAATCGATGCGCAGGCACTCGCGGCGCAGAAAATCCAAAACCAAGCGCAATTGGAAAAATTATTGCTTTGTATTGCACTTGAAAATGCTTTGCAAAGCGGAGCGCAAGAGTCAGACGTGTGGAATAGCCGTTGGGCTGCTTTGCCAAAAGTAGCCGCTGAGCTAGAAAAAGTCTTGAATGCACGCTGGCAAAACGCCATCGCCGCCGCCAACGATGATGTGGCACGCGAAAAACTGTTGAGCCGTTTGCAAGCCAAACGTGCCGATTTGGCGAATGAAGTGTTGCGTCAAGAAATCATCCACGGCATCGATAGCCCAGCCGAATTCTCGCGCGAACGCTTGCAAATGCAGGTGCAAGTGTTGCAAAGCTCGTTGAAATCGGGTGAAAAACAAGGTTTTGATGCGGGCGGCGGTGGCGGCAAATTAGCGCTCTATAGCGCAGCACTAGTCGACGACGCACTGCTCGCGCGTGTGAAAGTGTTGTTAGCGTAATTG
>JACPVY010000218.1 GCA_016197345.1 Burkholderiales bacterium | reverse complement strand
TGAGTAATTCACTGCAAAATTCAGTCAACAGAAGCTCGATTTCATTGGCATCGGGGTGATAGGCTTTTTTGCAACTGCCGCACAGGCGTTTGGCTAAGCGTTGCGCCAAGATGCCGAGCAGGGCGTCGGCAAAGTTGAACGGATCCATCCCCATATCAAGTAAGCGCACAATCGATTCTGGCGCACTATTCGTATGCAGCGTGGCAAACACTAAGTGACCAGTGAGGGATGCTTCAATCCCCATGCCAACGGTTTCTTTATCGCGCATCTCGCCAACCATGATGATGTCTGGGTCGGCCCGTAAAAAAGCCCGCATCACGGTCGCAAAGTCGAGACCTGCTTTGCGGTTGACTTGCACTTGGCGCAAGCCTTTTTGTGTGATTTCGACTGGGTCTTCCGCTGTCCAGATCTTGGTGTCGGGGGTGTTGAGGTAATTCAGCACCGAATGTAGCGTGGTGGTTTTACCAGAGCCGGTTGGGCCGCAAACAAAAAACAAGCCATAGGGCTTTTCGATGGTTTGCTTTAAGCGCTCCAGATTGAAGGGTAGCACCCCAAGTTTATCGAGAGGAATCGGTTCACCCGCTGCTAGGATACGCATCACGATATCTTCGACCCCACCCGCTGAAGGTATCGTTGCGACCCGCAATTCAATGTCTAGCGGGCCATATTTTTTGAATTTAATCTTGCCATCTTGCGGTTTGCGACGCTCAGAGATATCAAGGTCGCACATGATTTTGATCCGCGCCACCATTGCATTGCGATAGCTAGCGGGAATTTCGATATACGGTACGAGCGAGCCATCTTTGCGGAAACGCACGCCAGTTTTATTTTTGCCAGGTAATGGCTCAATGTGAATATCAGACACCCCTTGCTTAAAGGCATCGGTGATGATTTTATTGATGAGTTTGACCAATTCATTTTCGACCGCTTCCGATACCTCGGTCGGAGCATCACCGCCTTCTTCATCGTCCGATAAATCCGACAAAATATCATCGACTGAAGAGCCGCTTTCACCCGCGCTGCCAAAAAACTGTTCTATCGTTTGTTTAAATTCCGCTTGCGTCGTCACGCCATAAATGACATTGGCTTTTGGGAAAATTTGGTTGACGATCTTGCCTTGTTTTACGCGTTCTGGATCGGGCGAAATAACTAGTAAGCCATCTTTACTTTCTTCTACTGGTAACCACAAACTTTGCTCGACATACTGTTGTTTTAAATTTTTCAGAAGTTCTACTGGTTTAATCCTATCCGCCTTATAGGGAATATAGGGGACATGAAAAAACTTCGATAAAGATTGCCCAATCGCTGGCAGTTTGACTTGAAACTCATTCAATAGCGTTTCTTCAATCTCTAAATTTTTGCGGCGCGCGGCTCTTAGCGCTAATTCTAATTCTGGCGCAGAAAGCACACCCTCGACCACTAAACCATCAAATTTAGTGCGTACTACCTGCGGTTTTAAACGCTGGTTGAAGGCAATGGTCAGCGTTTCAGCTAGTTGCTTAACGCCATCCGTGGCGAAATTGGAAAAGGGTTGATCATCCTTGCTATTGATAAATTGCACAACACCGAATAACTCGTTGTCTTTTTTATCGATCATCGGCGCGATCAGCATTTGCTTGGTGCGATATCCGGTGCGCTGATCGACCCCTTGTTGAAAATGTAAATTCGGTGAAAACGATTGCAATTCCGTTTGATCATAGACGTCGCGAATATTGATGATATTGCGGTGTAGCGCGCAATAGCCAGCGATACTGTTGACGTCGATTGGCAAGCGCAAGTCTTTAAAAGAATTGAGGCCAGTCTTGACTTTAGAGACGATGGTTTTGCGGTCTTCTGAAACCGCATATAGCGTGAAGCGATCACATTGAAATAAATCGCAAATATCGACTGATAAATCGAGCATGATTTCGTCGATATTTGTGGTGGAGTGAATCTTATTGGTGACCGCTTGTAATTTCTTAAAGAAACCAAAGCGTTTTTGAACCTCGCCAGGTTTGGCTATCATCGTCGCGGTTGCGAAGTTCTGGTCGTCCATATCTACTCTCGTGTTCTTTGCCTGTCATCAGGCCTTGCCATCAGGATGCCATAAAATAGTCAACTACCTACAGGCACTATAAAATAACTTCCAGCCCTTCATAGGCTAAAAAGGCTTGCATGCCTTGCATGCGATCGGCAAAGCGCGTCTTTGCATCCAAAAAGACTGCTTCCAATTCGTCATCGCTACGGGTCGGTTCATGATGAGTGCAATACAGCGCTTTCGCACCTGTTCGAATCGCCATTTCAAATGCGCTGTCGTAAGTGCCGTGTCCCCAATGCATTTTGCCGGGGTATTCTTCGCGGGTGTAGGAGCAATCAACGATCAATGCATCGACATTTCGAATGCGTTCGTCGATCGCTTTTTGCTCAGCGTCAATTACCGCTTGTGCTTGCGCAAATTCGGGATGATCTTGCGGGTGGGGATTAATAAATGGCTCATGATCGCCAGTGAAAAACATCGATTTACCATTACAGTTGATGCGGTAACCAAGATTGAGCACAGGGTGATTCAGCACGGTGTTTTCGATGACCGCATCATCAAGCACAAACGGCTCGCCAATTTCCAGCTTTTGATATTCGATAATCGCTTTCATCTCTGTTTCCAGCACCGGGAAAAAAGCGTACTGCAATTGCACCTGCATCACTTGATTGATGCCGCTGCCAGTTGCAGGGTCTGTCCCACCATGCAAACGCACGCGGTTGCCGGGCAGAAATAGAGGGGTGAAAAACGGTAGGCCATGGATATGATCCCAATGGCTATGCGTAATAAAAATATTGGCACAAACCGGTAATTTGGGGAGCAGCGATTGCGCTAAGGCGAAGATGCCAGTGCCCCCATCGAGGATGATCAGCGTGTCCTGGTCGGTGCGCACTTCAATGCAAGTCGTATTGCCACCGTAGCGCATGGTTTTTGGGCCAGGGGAGGGGATAGAGCCACGTACCCCCCAAAATTTAAATTTCATAAGCTGACTCCTTTGGTGACACTGCAGTGACACTTCAACTACCTTTCAAGCAAGCCGCTGTGATGCGATTGCGGTGAGGGTGGTGTGCTTTCTTTTGCTGTGCCAGACAGGCTCGATAGGAACTGGTGCGTAACGTGGTCGCCATCGGCTTGGCAAGATTCTCTATAGCGGTGGTGGCGCCAATTTCGTCTGGTCAATTATATACGTAGCTTTCGAGGGAAGATAAATGCTACCGTGTAATTTTTGCACTGCCTGTCGTTTTGTGTGCCGAATTGCCCCACTTCGAGGGACGGGTCGGGCAAAAATGTTGCGCTTGCTGTGCTTGCCTGACAGAAAAGCGGCATTTGCACGACGCTTCCATGCTAATTGGCAATAAATTCACATGCTAAGGAAAAAACTTTGGCTTTGCCTCTGTAAAGCCACTACACTAGTGCAGACTTGGCGCACCGCATCTTAGGCTGAACAATAGTCGTAAGCGGCCCCATTTCGGACATCTTTTCGGACATCAATTCAGACATGTTGGGCGTGCCGCCTGGCACCAATCCTCCAGGGTAAGCAAGCAATATGGAAGAACTGGATCACACAGAAATTGCGCAACGCCTCGATCAACTGACCGAATTGTCGGTCGAGTTGAGCAAAAATCGCGATATGCCTGTGTTGCTCGAGCACATCTTACGCGTTGCGAAAGCGATGACACATGCTGACGGTGGCACCCTCTATCGCATTAGCGAAGACAAACAATTTTTGTGCTTCCACATCTCGATTAACGATAGTCTCAACATGTATCAGGGCGGCATCAGCGGCCAACCCATCGAAATTCCGCCGATTCCGCTGTATGACGAATATGGCGCAAAGACGCTTAGCTCGGTGGCGGCGTATGCTGCC
>JACPVY010000217.1 GCA_016197345.1 Burkholderiales bacterium | reverse complement strand
TTTTATTTTTAAATAAATTTATTAGCAATCACAAAAAATATTAATAAGGAAAAAAAAATCATGTTCGTCTACATGCCATCAGCTTGATTTTTACTTGGCAGGGTGCGGTGTTAGCGGCAAGTGCGATTTCATTTCCGCTGGTGTTGAAATCAAGTCGCGCCGCATTTGCTGAGGTCGAGCTGCAATATGAACAAGCTGCACGGGTGTTGGGCTTGGGTGAGTGGGCAGTGTTTTTTCGGGTCAGTTTGCCGTTAGCTTGGCGCGGCATTATGGCCGGGGTGCTGCTCGCGTTAGCGCGGGCAATGGGGGAGTTTGGTGCGACCTTGATGATCGCTGGCTCTATCGTTGGCAAAACCCAGACGCTAGCGCTCGCAGTGTATGAAGCGATGCAGGCCGGGCAAGAGCAAATGGCCTTGTTTTTGGTGTTGCTGGTGTCCTTGCTGAGCGTGGTCTTGCTTGCTGTCGCTGGATTTCTTGCCGAGCCGAATCAACGCGAGGGACGGGCATGAAGGCAACGATGTGGGAAATTTCGCTGCAAAAATCGTTGCGGCACGGTCAGCGCCAATTTCATTTGCAGTGGCGCTATAGTGGAACGGCAAAAAAATTGGTGATGCTCGGTGTTTCTGGCGCGGGGAAAAGTCAGAGTTTGAAAATCATCGCTGGCTTGGTCAAGCCCGATCAAGCGCTAGTGCGCCTGCAAGGGGACAGCTTATGCGATAGCGCGCGTGGTTTCAGCATGTCGGTGCAGCAGCGGCGCTTTGCCTATTTGTTTCAAGATTACGCTTTGTTCCCACATTTAACCGTGCAACAAAATATGGCGTTTGGTTTGCACAAGGGTTGGCGTAATCCATCACCAACAGCGCCCTTGCATGCGGAGATAGAGCGCTGGGCGAGGGCGTTTGGTTTGCTGGATGTGTTAGCGCTTTATCCAGCGCAATTGTCGGGCGGACAAAAGCAGCGCGTCGCCTTGGCACGCGCCCTAGTGATTCAACCGCGGGCGTTGTTGCTCGACGAACCTTTTGCCGCATTAGATGCCGCCACCCGCGCCAGTTTGCGGGATCAACTCGCCGATTGGCAGGTGGAATTAGATTTGCCGATGATCGTCATCAGCCATGATGACGAAGATGTCGCGCGTTTTGGTGAGGCGGTGCTACGCCTGGCGGATGGGCGCTTGGTGGAAGGCTAGGACGGATTGCTGGCAATCCGCCCGTACCGCATTTCTGCAATCAATGAAAATGCGTGCCGCCTGCTGGCGTATCTTCTGGCATTTCCGGGTGAACTAATTCACCGCTAGGGTCAGCAAACAGCGGGGTGCCGCAATCATCGCAATATTCGGAAGGAAAGCGGATATACCCAAAATTTGGTGTATATGTTGGGTGTAGGTGTAGGTGTAGGTGTAAAATACATCGATACCTACACCTAAGCCTACACCTAATACACCCAAAATTTGGTGTATTAGGTGTAGGTATAGGTGT
>JACPVY010000216.1 GCA_016197345.1 Burkholderiales bacterium | reverse complement strand
GATGCGCTGGTGGTGCGCGCGCCTGTAGCCGGGCGGGTGACAGGTCTGCGTTTGCAAGTCGGTGAAAGTGTACGTGTGAGTCAAAACTTAGGAAGAATCGACGAAACGCGGCAGTGCAAAGTGGTGGCGCAGGTCGATGAGTTTTATCTCAACCGCATTGCTGTCGGGCAGCGCGCTGAGATGCAGATTCAAGGGACACACTATGACTTAAGCTTGAGTCATATTTTGCCGCAGATTAAAGACGGCCGTTTTAGCATCGAATTGCAACTCACGCCGTCTGCTAGCAGTGACGATGCCAAGAGCAAAGAAAAATTTGATGCGCAGGCGATGCATATGAGAGCAGGGCAGAGCGTCGAAGTGCATGTAACGCTCGCTGCGGCAAGCCAAGCATTGCTGTTGCCAAACGCCGCTTTTGCCAGCAGTGCAGGAACGGAAAAGAGTTCGGTATTTGTCGTCACGCCCGATGGCCGCCACGCGCAGCGCCGTGCGGTGACGCTAGGGCGTCGCAACCGCAGTCAAATTGAAGTGCTTGCTGGCTTGGTGGCCGGGGAAACGGTGATTATTTCAAGCTATGCCGCTTGGGCCAAGGTCGAACAACTGCAATTGCAGTAAAGAAAAGGCAAGGCTGTGCCTGCCTCTCAACAAAAAGGAAATGCTGTGATCAAACTCATCAAATTAAGTAAAGTTCACCTCGCGGGTGAAATTCAAACCACGGCCTTAAATCAGGTCGATGTAGAGATCGCGGCGGGCGAATATGTGGCGATCACCGGGCCTTCTGGCTGCGGTAAATCTACGCTATTGAGCTTGCTAGGTTTGCTCGATGTCCCTAGCAGTGGGGAATTTTGGTTTGAAGGGCAAAATATTGCCAAGTGGAGTGAGGCGAAGCTCAACCAATTGCGTTGCGGTCGGATCGGATTTATTTTTCAAAGCTTTAATTTGATTGAAGAATTGACGGTATTTGAAAACGTCGCTCTCGCTTTGGAATATTTGCCTTTTTCGCGCACAATCCGGCACGCTAAAGTCGAGGCGATGTTGGCGAAATTGGGATTAAGCCATCGCGCTGGACACCATCCTTCGCAGCTCTCGGGCGGCCAGCAACAGCGGGTGGCGATTGCGCGGGCCTTGGTGGCGGAACCTGCGTTGCTACTGGCCGATGAGCCGACGGGGAATCTCGATAGCGCCCACGGTGATGAAGTGATGCGCTTATTGCGCGATATCAATCGTGCTGGCACGACCGTGGTGATGGTGACGCATTCGCGCGCGCATGCGGCGCAAGCATCGCGCACCTTGCACCTGCTCGACGGCCATATTGTGGTCGATGCTTTGCAGGAGGCGTGAGATGCGTATTGTGGACGATATGTTGATTGGCTGGCGCCGTTTGCTGATGCAACCGCTTGCTTCGGGTGCCTTGATTTTGAGTGTGGTGATCGGCTTTGCGAGTGGCTTTCTGTTGCTGGGGCTAGTCCATTATTCATTTCACTACGATAGCGAAGTGCCGCAACAAGAGCAGGTGTATTTGCTAAAGCATAAAGTGAATTTGATGGCGCAGCCTTTGTGGACGGAATACATGCCCTTGCCTGTGCGACAGGTGTTGCTTGATAGCGGTTTGCCGCTTGATGTGAGTATGGTGATGCCGCGTGATTTTCGCTTAAAAACCAGCAG
>JACPVY010000215.1 GCA_016197345.1 Burkholderiales bacterium | reverse complement strand
GCGCGCGAACGAGCGCGCGACGGGGCTGCCCGCCTTTGCTGATTGCCTCATCGGTATTTTGCTGCAATTGTTGCTTGATCTCTGGCGTAGCGCTAGCAGCGAGTAATTCACGGCTAGGATAGCCATTCGCGTCAAGGATATGTCCCAATTGCTGGGTGTCGGAAATATCGATGCCTTGCTCCCACACCGCTGCCATCAATGTAAGCGCTAGCTGATTGCGTGCATTGCCTTGGGGGACAGTACAACACAGACGCAGGGCTTGCAAAGGATTGAAGGGGTGTCCCGGTGGGCCGACAAAGCTCAAGCCTTGCATCGCCGCTAAGCGCATGACGTCGCGGAAGGTGTATTCACGCTTGGCTGGGATTTCCGCCGGGCCTTTTTGGCCGTGGGCATTCAGCAAGCCGGCAAATAACACCGGTTGGCACTGCACTTGTAAGCCCGCCGCCTCTAAGCGTGGCAAGGCTTTGCTCGCCAGCCATGCATAGGGGCTGATCGGGTCGAAATAAAACTGGAGGGTGGCTGACATAGCAGGCTTATGCCTTAAATGCCCATATTGCCTAGGATTCGCGCTAATTCGCGTAGCGTTGGCTCTAGCGTCGGATGTTGCGCGGCAAAGCGGGCGGTGAGTTCGCGCGCCCGCCCTGCGAGGCCGAAAGTATTGGCGTCGGCTTCGCGTTCATCTTCCTTATCTAAGATTTGTTCGATATCGCTATTGAGCACGGCTAATAAGTGCTGCAATTCGTGATCGACTTCTTCGGTATTCGCCAGTTGTTTATGCAGCCCTTTCAGGCTGGCTTTGAGTTGCTCTTGATCCATCTTATTCTCCTAGCTGGCGCATTGCGCCAGCCTACACTTGACTATCAATTGACTATCAACGATTCGCCGGGCTTACCGTTAAGCCACGGCGTTCTAACAAAGGCCCAATTACGGCAGGGCGGCCACGGAATTCGGTATACAGTTGCAGCGCATCAACGCTACCACCGCGTGACAGCAGTTTAGCGCGGAACCAATCGCCGTTTTTGCGCGTCATGCCACCGTTTTCTTTAAACCATTCGCCGGTATCTGCATCCAGTTTTTCGCTCCACATGTAAGCATAATAGCCTGCCGCATAGCCGCCGCCAAAACTGTGCGAAAAATAAGTGCTGCGATAGCGTGGCGGTACGGCTGCATAATCAAAGCCCGCTTTTTGCAATACTTGCGCTTCGAAGGCGATGGGGTCGCTCGGCATTTGTTCTGGCGTTAATTGGTGCCAGGCTTGATCGAGCGTGGCCGCTGCTAATGATTCGGTAGTGGCATAGCCGCCTCACCTTTTGCTGGCTTGGGAATGTTGAGATGATTGCCGATCACCGGGAGTGTCCCAAATAACGTCGATTGTTCGACGTATTCATTCATCCAAGCACCGCCGCTTTTGTTTGAACGTGCATAGTAATCGGCGATAAACAAGGCAAGCGGTTTGCCGTCGGCTTCTTTCACTTCATAGATTTCGATATCGGGATGATATTTCGGCAGATCAGTGCGGCGGGTGAAGGTGATGCCATACAGTTGATTGGCGGCGTAAAACACGCCATTTTGCATCACGTTGTTCAGTTCGAAATAGGGTTTCAGTTGGCCTGCGTCGAAATCGTAGCGTGCTTTGCGTACTTTCTCGGCATAGATATCCCAATCATAGGCAGTAAGTTGAAAGCCGCCTTTTTCGGCATCGATGATTTTTTGGATTTCTGCGCCTTCCTTGCGTGCATTGGCGACCGCAGCGGGGGTGAGTTCGGCCAGTAGTTGATTGATCGCTTGCGGCGTGTGTGCAGTTTCTTCCGCGACGCTAAAGGCAGCGTAATTCGAGAATCCGACTAATTGCCCGCGTTCGGCGCGCAACTTGGCTTGTTGCACGATCAATTCGCGGTTATCAAATTCGCCGCCATGCATGCCGCGCGAGATCGACGCACTATGCAAACGCTCACGCAAGGCGCGATTTTGCAAATAGGTGTTTTGTGGCTGGGTCGTGGTGTTGGTCAATTCCATCAAGTATTTGCCAGCATGTCCCTTCGCTTTGGCAGCATCGGCCATCGCCTTGATTTGCTCGTCAGAGAGGCCCGCTAATTCTTCTTTGCTATCGACTAAAAACGCCGCAGCATTCACTTCTTTCAAGACGTTTTGATTAAAGCGCGTATTCAAATCGGCCAATTCAAGATTGATTTTTTTGACGCGTGCTTGCTGGGTTGGATCTAATTTTGCGCCAGCAAAGACAAATTGATTGTGAACATGTTCGAGCAAGCGCAGCGATTCGGCATCGAGCTTGAGTTCAGCGCGTTGCTGAAACAATTGATCGACGCGAGTAAATAGCTTGTTATTGAGGAAAATCGCATCGCTATGCGCGGCTAATTTGGCGGCGATATCGCGCTCAATCTTTTGCATCGCCTCATTCGTGATCAACCGATTGAGGTTGAAAAAGACGCTTTCGACGCGGGATAAGGTCTGTCCCGATTTTTCCATTGCGACGATGGTATTGTCGAAGCTTGGGGCATCTTTGGCATTGGCGATAGCGTCGATTTCGGCGCTATGTTGGCGCATGGCTTCAGCAAACGCGGGGCCGTAGTGCGCGACTTTGATTTTGTCAAAGGCAGGCAATTGATAGGGCAATTTGCTGGGATGGAGTAATGGATTGCTGGCGAGTTGGGCGCTGGTCATGGTGGCAGGTTTCGCAAAGACGTCGCTATAGCTTAGTAAAAGGCTGGCAGCGAATAAAGCATGGAGAGTGCGCGACATAGGGATCAATAATCAAAAGTTGGGGGCGCAAAGAGTGCGGGCGGAATGATCATCCTAGAAACGGCGGTTGAACAGGTGAAAGTAGGCAGTTTACCGACTTGATAGCGAGGCGCAACGAGGACGCAGACTGCATTCTGCTACGAAGTTGCAACAAAGCTAGCGAGTTGGGAAACAAGTAATTTCGCCTGTAGCGCTCTCACCTTATGGGTGAATTTTTTTTCGCCGTTTTCTTCAATGAAATCAAGTATCTTTTGGAGAAAATAGCGGTCAACTGCCGTTTCTAGGATCATAGCAGGATGAGTATAGAGCGTCATGTTGCGCTGCATTGTTCGTGCATAGCGTGGCAGATCAATTAAGCGCTGGCCTTGTTCTCTTGCACCAGCACCCATGGACTGACCACTACCGCCCATAATTCTTGCGCTTGATCCACCCATTTTTGCGCATCTTGATCGCTGGCGCGGGCAATTTTGCCGCTTTCCATCCATTGGGCGACTTGGGTTTTGTTGTCTTGAGAAAATTGCACCGCCACTTCGACTAGATCCAGTCCATCGGCAACTAAGACCACGCTGCCAGCGGCAAAGTGGCGGAATAATTCAGCAAAAGGCAGGCGTGCGGTTTCTTGATTGAGGCGGCTGCGTAAGATATCGGTGGCGGTGAGTTGGAGTTTGCTCATACTAAAACGTGAATGAAGGTTGAAAATAATGGCGTGATCTTGAGGGGCCTCGAAAAACTGTAGCGAGCGGAGCAGATATTGGACTGAGAAACATAGCTTTACTAGGGTAAAGCGAGGCTCACAAGTTCAAGAGATGTCTGCGCAGTAGGTTTTTCGAGGTTCCCCTTGCTATGCGCTGGTTTTCCAGCGCCAGCGCAAGAGCATCGCCGCCAGCAAAAAGTGGGCAAGCATGCCGATTAAGGCGATATTGCCAGTCGCACTGAGTGGGAAAAAGATGATGCCCAGCCAAGCTTGATCGGTCACTGAGGCTAAAAATGGCAGTAAACCGTCCAATAAGGCGAGATACAAGAGCGTCGTTCCTAGCGCGCGCTTAGCGTGAGGCGCTAGCACGAAAAAATACAGTAAAGCCGCATCGCGCATCACCATCAACACAACCGCAAATGGTGGAATGGTTTCTGCTCGGCCGAAGCGTAGCGGATTGTCTAAGACGTGTCCCGGTGCGAAAGGCAGCAAAAGTAGTGCGCACAATAACGCTAACAGCATGCTGCTTGGCCATAGCGGTAAGCGCTGCAACAAGCCGCGATAATCTTTTGCCTGCCAGCGCAACAATAATCGTTGCCATTGCACGCGTTGATAGATTTCGCTCACGAGTCCGAAATACGTCAGCAACAAGGAGATCAGTAACACCATGCCCAAGGCGTTCGCTTGGTTCAGCGATTCAACAAATCCAGCAAAATAAATACCTAGCGTGATGCCAAATGCGGGCCACGCCCAACCAAACTGATATTCTTGCAAGGCGCTAGCCATTACCCGCCATGCACCAAATACGGCCCAAGTAGCAAATAGTAAGCTGCTAGCTAGCCAAAAAACAGCGGGGTCGAAAGACATCTGCCACCAAAATATAAGCGTTTTCGTTCGCTCTAAACCGTTAATTAAGGACAGCGCTAAGATCGCGATGAGCAGCAAAAAAGGGCCGATATTATTGCGCATCCGATTGCGTTTTTCTTGAATAAAAATGTGCAAAGTAATGGCTAAATTGGTTGCATGCAGCATGATCGCGAGTGCCACCAAGATCACCACGCGCAGAAAGATATCTGGATCACCTTCGGCCAAGCCCGCCAATAGCATCACCGCTAGACACAACGCCGCGCCATACCACTGAAACATCGAGGCACCCGCCAACTTGCCCCAAGTCATCGTCCATGGTGACAGTGCGCTCATGCGTTGTTGATCCCAAGTTTGATCGCGCCATTCGTCGATCAAACAAGCGCTGACATTGCGGGTGCCCCACATCAGTAAGATGACGACATAGAGCGTGAGCGCGGTGCTGCCTAGGTTCGCTAGTTTGTGTGTGTGATCCGCGAGATAGCTGACTAAAAACAGTAAAAACAACATGCCAGGCATGGCAATTAAGCGATGCAGGGAGATTTCTTGCCACAGATGGCGCTTGAATTCTGGATTCATCATGCTTGCGCGCCTTCGTTGTTGGGGGCTGAGTTATTCGCATTGGCTAAGGAGCGCAAATACGATTGTTGTAGATTTTCTTTGCTAGTGCTAAAGCCGCAAAGGGCTATCCCTTCACGCACCAATTGCGCTAGTAGCGCCGCTTGCCGCCCACGTTCGGCGCTAAAGCGGCATACGATTTGGCAGGGATCGGTGCCAGTGCTACCCGTTGGGGAGAATTGCGCGCCTGCTGCTATTAGTAGTGGCACAGCACGCGTATCGGGTTGGAGCAATTGGATGTGCAATTGCACGAGGGCATCTTCGCTCGCCTCTTGATGTAAATTGCGTTGTTCTAGCACTTGACCTGCGCGCAAGGCGAGCATGGCAGTCGAATATTCATCTAGCTCGGCCAAAATATGCGACGACACCAGCAAGGTCATGCCTTCTTTTTGCAGTTGGCGAAATAAGCTCGCTAAACTCGCGCGCGCTTCTGGGTCGAGGCCGCTGGCTGGTTCGTCTAGCAATAGAAGTTTGGGTTGGTGGATGATCGCTTGCCCAATCGCCACC
>JACPVY010000214.1 GCA_016197345.1 Burkholderiales bacterium | reverse complement strand
ATTTGCTTCACTTCTTTGCCTTGCGGACTGAAAGCATTACTAGAGATTTCATCCGCCACTGTGATGAGTTTGCGCAAAATGCCACGATCGCGCACGATCTCAGCATAGCGCCGGATGTTAGCGGCAGATGGCGTATTTTGCGCTAAGGCGTTGAGGTAAGACAGGCCACCAACTTCTTCAGCCTTACCTAAATTACTGAGCGCTTCATACACCGTGATGACGTCGGCAGGCTTGCTGCCATTGATCAATTTGATCAGTGTTTCAAAGATGATGCGGTGGTCGTAGCGGTAAAAATCTTCCGCTCGCGTAAAGTCGGCAATACGATCCCACGCCGCATTATCAAGGAGCAAGCCACCCAACACCGATTGCTCGGCTTCAATGGAATGCGGGGGAATGCGGAGGGATTCGATTTGTGGATCATGTGGGGCGTTCATGGCGCGGATTATACCTGTTTAACCTTGGCTTGACGCGATTGATGCCTGCAAGAATCTGAAAAAAGCTGCGAAATAGAGGTGGCATTTAAAAATTCGGGCGAAAAAATACCGGGCGAACCAGGTATTTTTTTGCAACACAGTTGTAACAGCCGTAAGGCTGAGCAACAATCTTATGCGTGGTCGCCCAACACCGAGATCGTCACATCAACCACTACGTCAGTATGCAAAGCTACTGCAACGCTGTGATCGCCAACGATTTTCAATGGGCCAGCAGGCATGCGGATTTGTGCTTTTTCCACAGCAAAGCCTTGTTTGCTCAAGGAATCGGCGATGTCATGATTGGTCACGGAACCAAACAATCGACCATCCACACCCGATTTTTGGGTGATTTGCACGGTCAAGCCAGCCAATTTTTCGCCACTTGCTTGCGCTGCGGCCAAACGTGCTGCTGCTGCTTTTTCCAATTCAGCGCGCTTAGCTTCGAACTCAGCAACAGCGGAAGTGGTAGCACGACGTGCCATTTTTTGTGGGATCAGGAAGTTACGTGCATAGCCATCTTTGACGCGCACGACATCGCCCAAATTACCCAAATTGACAACTTTTTCTAACAAAATGATTTGCATTTTTATTTCTCCAGATTGCTATTAAGCCGAGTGCAGATCGGTATATGGCAACAAGGCCAAATAACGTGCGCGCTTGATTGCGGTGTCCACTTGACGTTGGTACAACGCCTTGGTACCGGTCAAACGTGCTGGCATGATTTTGCCGTTTTCCTGGATGAAATCTTTCAGGGTGTCGATGTCTTTGTAGTCAACGCGTT
>JACPVY010000213.1 GCA_016197345.1 Burkholderiales bacterium | reverse complement strand
CCTTAGCGGAATACTGACCCTTTGAAACTTACTCCCGTGTAGCTCCGGTGAATTCCGGCACGACCGCCTTGCGGCGGGTTTTGCTGCAAAAACATAAAAAACTTTTGATAATTATTTAAAATTCAAACGACAAAAAAGCCCGGAACTTATTCAGCATCCGGGCTTGTTGCTCTGCCGTTGCGCAACGCTTAGGTTGCCGCAATCGGTGCAGTGCTTCGCAGGCCAAAAGGCTGAAGGGTTTTCGGCGATGCCGGATAGTAATAACTACTGGAATAACTTGGGTGGCTATGATGACTGCCGGGGACGTGCACACTGTGCACTGGAGTGGGGTACTGATGGGAAGCGATAAACAGATTGCGTGCTGATGCCAAAGCGCGCACTACTTTGCGCAAGCCTTGGATCAGTTGTTGTTGCAATGCTGTTTTCACGATGCTTCCTTTAAGTTCTTTATTCGGTAAATGGGGTAGTTCAAACGCTGTGGCAAACACTTGATTTGCAGCACGGGTTGAATTATGGCATGGTAAATTTCAAAAAACAAGCATCAAATGACGAATTTCTGCATTTTTTGAAGATTTTTATCAAGAAATGAAGAAAATGAGTGGCTGCGGTATGATATCGCTCCTTCGCCGTGAGAGTCATATGTCTGCCATTAGCTTCCCCGACAACCCTGATCCTAGTGCTAGCAGCAGCGCTGAAATCAGTGCACACGATCATCATGCAACTTCCGATAGCAGCCGCGTAGCGCCAGTTTCCCCTGCTGGTGCGATCCATGTTCGCTTGCGCATCCACGAATTGATGGCCGAAAAAGGCATACGTTCGGTGGCGGCATTGCATAGGATTTTGTTGTCTAAGCATGTTGCCGTGTCGCATTCCCAGCTACTACGCATTGTCGATAATCGGGCGGAATCATGGAAGGTCGAATTTATTGCCGCGTTTATTGAAATTTTTCAATGCGAGATCAGTGACTTGTTCAAAGTCGAGCAAGTACAACCGACGCAAAAGAGCGACCTGCGCTAACCCTATCCGCTCACTACCGCACCACCATTGCCTGATTCAGCTCACACGCATACAAAACCGATGCTATAGCCAGAGCGCATGAGCATATGACAATAGCAGTTCATAAATACAACATATTCATAAATGCACATGAGTATATTAGGATATATTCGTTGTATATAAATAGCGGATTCGTTATGTTGGAGCCTCCCATCATGTAAAGGATGCTCTATGCGACAGAAAAATCTTCAGATTAGCCCCCTCAAACCCCTCGCACTTTGCCTTCTCGCTGTTCTTGCAAGTCAAGCTTCCCATGCAGAAAATGCCAAACCGGAAACGGTCGTTGTGACTGGCTCGCGCATCCCCCGTGCGACTTTAGAAGGGCCAGCGGCCGTTACCGTTATCACCTCCGACGACATCACCAAACAAGGCTATAAAAATGTGTACGACGCCTTGAATAATTCGGTGCAAAACTCTGGTTTCACGCAAGGGGAAGATTTTGGTAACACCTTCACACCATCGGCCAACACCATCAGCTTGCGTGGCCTAGGCCCGAATCACACTTTGATTTTATTGGATGGTCGTCGCTTAGCCGATTTTCCAGTGGCCTATGAAGGTAGCGTCAATTTCACCAACCTCGCGAATATTCCATCGAATATTGTTGAGCGTATCGAAATTTTGAATGGTGGCGCATCCGCTATCTATGGTTCAGATGCGATTGCGGGTGTGGTTAATATCATTTTGAAAAAGCAAACCCAAGGCTATGAAATTGGTGTGAAAGTGGGCGACTCCTCGCGCGGTGGCGCGGGCAACCAACGGTTACAGTTTTCTGGCACCAATAACTTCGGTAAGCTACAAACCTTGTTTAGCCTAGAGTGGAGCCAACGCGATCCGCTCCGTGCGCTACAACGTGATTTCATGGATTCGCGCGACCCACCTTCGATTTCGCTCTCACGCAAAAATATCAATACCGGAAAATATATTGATTTGGGCGATACCTGTGCCCAACAAGCTGACTTGTTCGAAAATAGCGTCATCAAATACAAGGCGAGCAAGGGTACGTATTGCGCTAGCCCTAAGCTCAGCCCTATGCACTGGACAGTGCAAACCAAGAACGAAAGCCTGAACTTATTTTCCAGCTCTAATTACGAGTTAGATAGCAAAACCACGCTGTTCGCTGATTTCTTATTGGGCAGCAATAAAACGCAAAACGATACGCGCTCACCAAGTTGGACTTCGGCCAGCACGGGGCAAAGCTATTT
>JACPVY010000326.1 GCA_016197345.1 Burkholderiales bacterium | reverse complement strand
ATAGGCAAGGTCGGCACCCCCGATTATATTTTGCTCAAACCCGGGCGCTTGAATGACGAAGAAATGGTCGTCATGCGCCAGCACGCGCAGGTGGGCTATGAATTGCTGAAAAGTAGCCGGGCGCAAATGTTGCAATTAGCGGCCGAGATCGCCTATGCGCACCATGAACGCTACGATGGCAAGGGCTATCCACAAGGCTTGGTCGGCGATGCAATTCCACTGGTTGGCCGCATCGTTGCAGTAGCCGATGTGTTTGATGCGTTGACCTCAACCCGCCCTTACAAAAAAGCGTGGACGATGGAAGATGCACGGCAATATCTGATCGATAATCGCGGTAGCCATTTTGATCCGAAATGTGTCGATGCCTTGCTCAATAGCTGGGACAAGGTGGACGAAATTCATCGCCGTTTTCAAGACGAATAGCCCGCTCATTGCACGCGCTTTGTGCGGGAAAGCGTTGCGCTGCTCACATTTCACGGATTCCACGTTTTGGAAAAATCATGCAACACCCACTACTTTTGCAGCAATTACGAACCACGCTAGGCATCACCGCCGATAGCGCTTGGCAGCATAAACTCAATTTGTTGCGTGCAAAAGGCGAAGGGCCCGTTGCTGATGGTTTGCAAATGCTAGTGGCGGTAGTCGAAAAAACCTACCAGCATTTGGAACGCCAACTTTACGCACAATCGCGCCGTGCCGACAGCTTGCAAGAGCAACTAGATGATTTGCACAAAGACTTGCAACAAACTTGGCGTAGTTTGGCCGATTCTGACGCCAAAATGCCGACTGAAACGCCGCAATTAATCGCTAATATCCGGCAGTTGATGCTACAAAGTGAAGCCGAACATGGCGCGCTGTATGCTAGTGAGGCGCGCAATCGGCGTTTGCTGGAAGGCTTACGCGAGATCGTATTTCAAAGCAATGCGCGTGGTCACCTAACTTATTTAAATCCATCGTGGACTGATATTACTGGCTTTAGCGTCGAAGAAAGCACCGGCCAGCGGGATGACTTGCATAACTTGCCGTGGCAGCAGCAACTACACCCCGATGATTGGCCCCTCTGGCAACAACATTTAAAAGAGCATTTGAAGCGGCAACGGCCTGAACTCGATATCGAGTTGCGTTTCGCCACCAAAAGCGGCGGTTGGCGCCACGCTTCGCTACGCGGCAAGGTGGTGCTATGGCGCGCGCGCAGTGCCGTGCGGATGGCGGGCATGTTACTCGACGTCACCGCGCGCAAACAGGCTGAAGAAGCCGCTAGTCAGCAGCGTGAGTTGACGGAACAGATTTTGAATCAGTTGCCGATTACGATCTTTTTGAAAGATCGCGAAGGGCGTTTCTTACGCGTTAATCGCCAGTTTGAAATGCTATCGGGTTTGTCGCGCGAAAACATCGTCGGTAAAACGGTGGCCGAATTTAGCTCGGCTGCGTGGGCCGAGCATTCGCACAATGACGATGCGCTAGCGTGGAGCACGGGTGAATTAGTGACCTCGGAGCGACGTTTTCGCCATAGCGAACCGCCGCTCGATTTGCAAATCAACCGCATCGTGATCGAAATCGCCCCAGGGCAGTCGTATTTGCTCGGGTTCTCAATCGATATTACCGAACAGCGCGCGGTGCGCGACGCCTTGCAACAGGCACTCGCGAATGCACAAGCTGCTAGCCAAGCGAAAAGTGAGTTTTTGGCGAATATGAGCCATGAAATTCGCACGCCAATGAATGGCATTTTGGGCATGACAGAGCTAGCGCTTGAGACGACACTCACCCGTGATCAGCGCGAATACATGACGATGGTGAAAAGTTCAGCCGATGCTTTGCTGGTCATCATTAACGACATTCTCGATTTTTCCAAAATTGAGGCAGGTAAGCTCGATATCGCCGAAGAACCATTCGATTTGAAAAAATTGGTGACGGAAACAGCGAAGTCGATGTCGCTACGGGCGCACGAAAAAGAATTGGAATTGCGGTGTGATATTCCGCTCAATTTGCCTAGCCATGTGCGTGGTGATCCGGGGCGTTTGCGTCAGGTGCTGGTGAATTTACTTGGCAATGCGATTAAATTTACGACCCGTGGTGAAGTTGTGCTCACGCTCAAAGTGTTGGCTGCGAATGAGGGGCGGCAAGAAATTGAGTTTGCCGTTACCGATAGCGGTATTGGTATCCCACG
>JACPVY010000325.1 GCA_016197345.1 Burkholderiales bacterium | reverse complement strand
GATCGCGCTAGCGCGGTCTGTCAATTCTGCGATACCGATTTCGTCGGCACCGATGGCGAAGGCGGTGGCAAATTTACCAACGCGGAAAGCCTAGCGCTAGCGGTCGCAAGCCTGTGGCCTGAGAGTTATGCCTCCAGCAAATACGTCGTTTGCACTGGTGGTGAACCTTTGCTGCAACTGGATGAAGAATTGATCGCTGCTTTCCATGCGCAAGGCTTTACAGTAGCGATTGAAACCAATGGCACAATACCTGTCCACGCTGGCGTCGATTGGGTCTGCGTTAGCCCGAAACTTGGCTCGGAATTGGTCGTCACCAAAGGCAATGAATTAAAGCTGGTCATCCCGCAAAAGAAAGCTGGCTTAAAACAAGACTTAGCCTATTATCAAAGTCTCGATTTTGAGTATTTCTTTTTGCAGGCGATGGATAGTCCGCAACAAGATTTAAATCTGCGGCTAGCAATTGCAACCTGTAAAGAATTTCCGCAATGGCGTTTGAGTTTGCAAACGCACAAACTATTGCAAATACCTTAAGAAAAATCCAATAAATATGCTAACTATCACCCGCAAACTGGAATTTGATGCCGGACATCGTATTCCCGATCACAAAAGCCAATGCCGCAATTTGCATGGCCATCGCTATACCGTTGAAATCACGCTGCAAGGGCGGGTGATTGAGGACGATGGCAATTCCGACAATGGCATGATCATGGATTTTTCCGATATTAAAGCCCTGGCGAAAGAGCATTTGGTTGATGTTTGGGATCATGCTTTTTTGGTCTATGCCAAAGACCAGCCCGTGCGCGATTTCTTAGCCTCGCTGCCAAATCACAAAACGGTCGTGATCGACCGCATTCCTACTGTCGAAAATCTGGCGCAAATCGCGTTCGACATCCTCAAAGCTGCTTACCAAGATCGCTATGGCACCGGTTTGCACTTGCATAAATTGGTGCTGCATGAAACGCCCAATTGCTGGGCTGAAATTTGGGCTGACGAATAAAGCATAGCGCTATGGATGATGCTGGTTTCATGCACGAAGCGCTCGCGCAAGCACAATTAGCGTGGAATGAAGGCGAGGTGCCAGTCGGCGCGGTTGTCGTCAAAGATGGCGCTATCATCGCGCGTGGCTATAATCAGCCGATTAACGGCCATGATCCCACCGCCCATGCCGAAATCACCGCGCTCAGGCAAGCTGCGCAAATTTTGGGCAATTATCGCTTGCCGGGTTGCGAGCTGTTTGTCACACTCGAACCTTGCGCCATGTGCGCTGGAGCAATGATGCATGCGCGGTTAGCGCGCGTGGTGTATGGCGCGCCCGACCCCAAAACTGGGGTAGCGGGATCGGTCTTGAATTTATTTGCGCAAGAACAATTGAATCACCATACCGCGGTAGAGAGTGGCGTACTGGCTGACGAATGCAGCACGCTGTTGAAGAATTTTTTTGCGCATAGACGTGAACAATTGAAACAAGCTAAGTTAGCTAAGCAAGCGGAACTGGCTGAAAGCGCAGCCGCCGCTGACAACATTGAGAGAAAGAGCACCCCATGAAACATTTGAGCGGCTTAGATGCCAGTTTTTTGCACATGGAAACGCCAGAAATGCCCATGCATGTCGGCGGTTTGAATTTATTTGATTTGCCGAAAAATTACAAAGGCGATTTCTACGAAGATGTGAAAGCGCACGTCGTCAAGCGCATGCATTTGGCGAGCGTCTTTACCAAAAAATTAGCCTTAATGCCGCTCGAAGTGGCGAACCCGGTGTGGGTTGATGACGATGCAGTCGATCTGGATTACCACATCCGCAAAATTTCCTTGCCTAAGCCCGGTAGCATGGAACAGTTAGAGGCCTATGTTGGCCGTTTGCATTCCAGTTTGCTTGATCGCAGCCGCCCGCTATGGGAATTCTATGTGTTTGATGGCTTAGCTTCGGGCCAAGCAGCGTTTTATTCCAAAATCCACCACGCCGCGCTAGATGGCCAAGGCGCAGCCGTGATGGCACAGGCTTTACTCGATATTTCCCCCATACCACGCGAAGTGCCGCCCGCTAAATTGCGTCGCAAAAGCCCGTATCAACCGAAAGTCGGCGAATTGATCAATGCCGCGCTACGCGATACCGTTAGCCAATGCTGGCGCATGGTGAAGGGCATTCCGAATGGCGTGAAAGCGGCAGGCGGTTTAGTAAAAAACGCCTTCGAAGGTGAGCGTTCTAGTGTCAGTGATGGCGGTTGGGGCTTAGCGCCAAAAACGCCGCTGAATGTCTCGATCACCAATCAGCGCGTATTCGCGACCGCCAAAATTGATTTGGACGAAGCCAAGCTCATCGGCAAAGTGTTTGAAGCGAGTTTGAATGATGTCGTACTGGCGATTTGCAGCGGCGCTTTGCGCCATTGGCTAGCGAGCAAGGGCGCGCTGCCGAGTAAGAGTTTGAT
>JACPVY010000324.1 GCA_016197345.1 Burkholderiales bacterium | reverse complement strand
TGAAGTCACTAGCATACGTTCGGGGCTGCTATATAAAAAAGCACGCTTCGGCACGCTGGCAATCGCCGATTTATCGCAGTTGAAAGACGGCAAGCGCATGACGCTAGGTATGCAGCGCGGCACACATGCGCTCGATAAGTTGGAAAAATTGCCGAATGTCGAGCTATATCGCATCGGCTCGGTCGAGCAGGGACTAAAAATGCTGAAGGTCGATAGGCTAGATGCAACGTTTTTATCCAGTCCCGGCAGCGATATCATGCTGCGCGACCGCGGGCTAGCCGCCATCGACTATAACTGGCTATAGGTCGATGTTGCCCCTGTTGTCATTTATATTTCGCGCAAATCGCCGCTAGCAGCCGATGAGGCTGCGCTACAGCGCTTGCGCGCCAGTTGCAATGGCGCGGCAAGAGCAAAAATGGATGAGTTGATGAAGAAATATCACTAGCACGCTTCATGAGCGCTTCATTGGCCCCATAGCTTAGGGCCGAAATGCTATTCGCTACTGGCTTTCCTGCGCTTGGGTGTCATCACACTCGGCAAGGCCTTCGGCAAGGTCGCTGGATAATCCCGACTAAAGTGCAACCCGCGGCTTTCATGGCGTGATAGCGCGCTATTGACGATCAAGGACGCTACATCGACCAGATTCCGCAGCTCTAGCAAATCATGCGTGATGCGGAAATTGCGGTAGTACTCGTCGATTTCTTCGCGTAGTAGGCGGATGCGGTGCTTGGCGCGTTCTAGGCGCTTGGTGGTGCGTACGATGCCGACGTAATTCCACATGAAGCGGCGTAACTCATCCCAGTTGTGGGCAATCACCACTTCTTCGTCCGCATTGGTGACACGGCTTTCATCCCACGCTGGTAGCTCGGGCACTTTGAAACGCGTTTCTTGTTCGATATGTTGGGCGCAGGCGCGACCCACTACCACGCATTCCAATAGTGAATTACTGGCCAAGCGATTCGCGCCATGCAAGCCAGTGCAGGCGGTTTCGCCTACCGCGTAGAGGCCCGCGAGATCGGTGCGGCCCATGGTGTCGGTGACGACGCCACCGCAGGTGAAATGCACTGCTGGCACAATCGGAATCGGTTCTTTCGAAATATCGATGCCTAATTCCAAGCAGCGTTGATAAATCGTCGGGAAGTGTTCTTGCAAAAATTCTAGGCTTTGATGACTGATGTCGAGGTGGACATAATCTAAGCCACGTTTTTTCATTTCAAAGTCAATCGCGCGCGCGACCACGTCACGCGGAGCGAGTTCGGCGCGTTCGTCAAATTTCAACATGAAACGCTCGCCCGCAGCGGCTCCCGCTTCTGGCGGTAGCGCGCCATGCCATCGCAATCACATCGCCCGTCGCGGTATCGGGATTGGTGGTGTACAGATAGACTTTGCCAGCGCCACCCGTGGCGAGAATGGTTTGTTCGGCGGCAAAAGTGTGGACCTTGCCCGTGCGTTCGTCTTGCACATACAAGCCATAGCATTGCGGCTGGCTGGTAGTGTTTTTGCCTTTTTCACCTAAGCGATCCGACATGATGAGGTCGATTGCGCAGTGGTTTTCAAATAGGCTGATATTCGGATGTTTGCGCACTAATTGCTCTAGCGTCGCTTGCACCGCTGCACCGGTCGCGTCGGCGGCGTGGATGATGCGGCGCTGGCTGTGGCCGCCTTCGCGTGTGAGGTGGAAACCCAGTTCGGCAGTGGCGTCGGGCGTGAATGGCACGCCTTGTTCGATCAGCCAATCAATCGCGCTACGGCCTTGTTCGATGATGAAACGGGTGGCTGGCTCATCGCATAGCCCAGCGCCAGCGACCAGCGTATCGGCAATATGTTGTTCGTGCGAATCACCGGAATCGAGCACGGCGGCGATTCCGCCTTGCGCCCAGCTACTCGCGCCATCTTTCAGCTTGCGTTTGGAAATAATGGCGACTTTGCGCGTATTGGCTAGGTGGAGCGCGACAGACAGGCCAGCCAGCCCGCTGCCGACGATGGCAACATCAAATTTCATGATCGAGCAGCGCCTTGACAGCGCTTTATCAGTGTTTTTCAAAAGAAGGCATGACTATAGACGATTTGCCCAGCATTTGCGTAATTTGCACTTTGTTTGGGGTGTGAATGTGAGCTTGCCAACATACTGCGAGCTTGGGGAAATATACACTTGCTTACGAATTCGCGTCCGTAAAGCGACAAAGGCGTGCGTTATGATGTGGGCCATTTCTGTGGTGCAGCAAACATGACTGGCTAGCTCGTGCCACTAAGGGGGACTTCGAAAAACCGTAGTGAGTGATGCAGATATTGGATTGAGAAACTGTGTTTTGCTAGGGTAAAGCGCGGCTCGCAAGTTCAACAGATGCCCATGCACTAGGTTTATCGAGCTTCCCTAAAACATCATCTTTTTCAGCGCCCGTATCAAGGAATTCTCATGAGCACTTATAACGACGTAACCCAACCGCATTTGAGTGGCATTAATCATATTGATGCCTTGCTTGATGTGGGGCCAGCGTGGAATTACAGCCTGCCAGCAATCAATAGCATTAGTTATACCTTTGACGTGAGCGTCGGTATTGATGATCCAGCACCACTCATCGGTTTTGATGGCAGTCAGCAAGCGTATACCCGGCAAGCAATTGCCTATGTCACATCCATCACAGGTGTGCGTTTTGTTGAAACCGCGAATGGTAACGATGCCATGCTCCATTTCGCGATGAAAAATTTGCGCGGCCCGAGTACGGAAGGATTATGTGCTTGGGGGCCATCGGTTGAAACTAACGCAAATGGCACTGTCACTCATTACGACGCGCAAGTCTATGTTTTTTTAGACAGTTATGAGTGGCTGGATGAAAACCTGCAATTAGCGCCAGGAGGTGAGGGCTACGATACCTTGCTGCATGAGATAGGACATGCCATGGGCCTGAAGCATCCATTTGAAGATGGCGTGACGTTACCAACAAATGAAGACAACTCTGCCAATTCCATCATGTCATACACCGCGAGCGGTGCGCCACGCGGTTCTTATGCGCCGTATGACATTGCAGCACTGAAGTGGCTCTACGGTGGCGATGGTTTGGGCGGTAAATTAGGATTAAATTCAATCGGAGGCGGTATGTATATCGTAGGCAATAGCAGCAACGAAAATTTAGTCGGTGGCAATGGCGATGATGTCTTTGAAACTGGCGGCAGCAATGATTTTGTCGATGGTGGCGCGGGTAGCGATTTGATCAGATATAACGGTTGGCGCGACAATTTTGCCGTCAATAAGCAAGGCAATTTGCTGACCCTGACCGATCGCACTGGCGTGTATGGCACGACTACCACGACCAACGTGGAGCGTTTCCAATTTATTGATCGTGAAATTTCCTTCGATGTCGATGGCAATGTAGGCAAAGGCTATCGGCTCTACCAAGCGGCATTTGATCGCGTGCCAGATCAAGATGGCCTCGGTTTTTGGGTGCATAGCCTTGATCTCGGTACCAGTTTGCAAGAATGCGCCAGCGGTTTTGTGCAAAGTGCGGAATTTCGCACCGTGTATGGCAGCAACCCCACCGCCGAGCAA
>JACPVY010000323.1 GCA_016197345.1 Burkholderiales bacterium | reverse complement strand
AGGAGCGGGATCGCCTCGGGGAGCGCGAAGTGATTAGTCGCGGCAATACTCATGTCATTGGTCGCCTGCTGCAAGAAAATGGTAGCTGGGTGGTGGCACCAGAAGACAAGCGCATCGGCCAAGATATTTTGTTATCCGGTTCACCCGGCAAAGCAAAAGCGGGCCAAATCGTTAGCGTCGAGCTGATCGAACAACCATCACGCTATAACCAACCCGTCGGCAAAATTGTCGAAATCCTCGGCGAAGTCGATGATCCGGGTATGGAAATCGAAATCGCGGTGCGCAAATTCGGCGTACCGCATATTTTTTCCGATGCCGCCTTGAAAATGGCGGCCGCTTTGCCCGACAAAGTGCGGCCGCAAGACTTAGAGCAACGCGTCGATTTGCGCGATGTGCCTTTGGTCACGATTGACGGCGAAGATGCGCGCGATTTTGATGATGCAGTGTATTGCGAACCAGTGAAAATTGGCCGTAGCACAGGTTTCCGTATGATCGTCGCGATTGCCGACGTCAGCCATTATGTGAAACCGAACGATGCGCTCGATCACGATGCCTTAGGGCGTTCGACCTCAGTCTATTTCCCACGGCGCGTGATTCCTATGCTGCCGGAAAAACTCTCCAACGGCTTGTGTTCGCTCAATCCAGCGGTGGATCGCTTAACGCTAGTTTGTGACGCCGTGATTAGCAAAGAAGGCGAAATCAAAGCCTATCAATTTTACCCAGCGGTAATCCATTCTGCGGCGCGCTTGACCTATACCGAAGTGGCCGCCATTTTGGGCAATAGCAAAGGCGTCGAAGCGGCGCGCAAACCACAATTGGTGCCGCATCTGAATAATTTGTACGATCTTTACCATGCGCTCAACAAAGCGCGCTTGGCACGCGGTGCAATCGATTTTGAGACAACGGAAACCTATATCGTTTGCAATGCCAATGGCAAGATCGAAAAAATCATTCCACGCACCCGCAACGATGCGCATAAGTTGATCGAAGAATGCATGCTAGCGGCCAACGTTTGCGCAGCCGATTTATTGATACGCCACAAGCAACCCGGCACCTTCCGTATCCATGCCAAACCGAGCGAAGAAAAGCTCAATCAAGTACGCACGTTCTTGAAGCAAGTAGGTCTGTCCCTCGGTGGTGGCGATAGCCCAACCGCAGGCGATTATGCGGAGCTAATGCGCAAGATCAAGCAGCGTCCTGACGTCAATTTATTGCAAACCATGCTGCTACGCTCGATGCAGCAAGCGGTGTATAGCCCAGACAATATCGGCCACTTTGGCTTAGCGTACGAGGCGTATGCACATTTTACTAGCCCGATCCGGCGCTATCCTGATTTGTTGACGCATCGCGCAATTAAAGCGATTTTGGCGGGCAAAAAATACGAGCCAAAAGGCATTTCGGTGGGTGAACTCAATAGCAATGTCTCGAATGCGGTGCGCAAGCAGCAGATGAAAGATAAGGCGGCGGGGACACACAAAACCGACACCACGATTTGGGACGCACTAGGGGTGCATTGTTCCGCAAATGAACGTCGTGCCGATGAAGCCTCGCGCGACGTCGAAGCGTGGCTGAAGTGCTATTTCATTCGCGATAAGCTCGGTGAAGAATTCACAGGCACCATTTCCGGCGTCACCAGTTTCGGTATTTTCGTGCAACTCGATAGCTTGTTTATTGAGGGCTTGGTCCATATCACCGATTTGGGACACGACTATTTCCAATTCGATGAAGCACGCCATGAATTGCGTGGTGAACGCAGTGGCAAACGCTATCAGTTGACCGACCGCGTCACGGTACAAGTGAGCCGGGTCGATTTAGAAGCGCGCAAAATCGATTTGCGTTTGGTCGAAACGCCGGGTATGGGCGCGAGCCTAGATCAAGCACGGCAAGACGCTGCCCGCATTCGCAAAAAAGCGAGTCTGGCAGGTGTCACTGGCGAAACGCTGACACCCGCAGCACGCGAGCGTAAGCGCGA
Source organism: Burkholderiales bacterium (assembly GCA_016197345.1). Classification (GTDB taxonomy): domain Bacteria; phylum Pseudomonadota; class Gammaproteobacteria; order Burkholderiales; family Burkholderiaceae_D; genus JACPVY01. Next base: position 2,486 of record JACPVY010000323.1, on the reverse strand, counting down.
AGCGAGCGGCAAAGAGAGCGGCAAAAAAGCTGGCCGTAGTAGCGATAGTGCGATTGGGGTTGCGCGTAGCAGTGCCTCGAAAAACTCTGGCGTTGGCGCACGCGGTGCGTCGCGCAAAGCAGTATCTGGTTCTAAATCAAGTTATGCCAAAGCTGGCAAGAAGAAAAGAAAATGAAAAGTAAAATGATTTTTGGCTTTCACGCCGTGACCTCGCGTTTGCGGCATGAAGCATCGTCGATTGATGAAATTTACGTCGATAACGAACGTGCTGATCGTCGTATGCAAGATTTGCTAGCGCAGGCGAAAGCGGCAGGCGTGCGCATCATCATGGCCGATGGCCAACGCTTGGACAATATGGTTGGCACGCGCCGCCATCAAGGCGTGGTGGCGAAAGCTGAAGCGATCTCTTTAGCGCGCAATTTGGATGAATTGTTGGATGCTATCGAAGGCCCACCGCTCTTGCTGATTTTGGATGGCATCACCGATCCACATAACCTCGGCGCTTGCTTACGCGTGGCCGATGGTGCGGGGGCGCATGCAGTGATCGTGCCGAAAGACCGTGCGGTTGGTTTGAATGCTACCGCTGCGAAAGTGGCTAGCGGTGCGGCAGATAGCGTGCCCTATATTACCGTCACCAATTTAGCGCGCACCATGCGTGAATTGAAAGAGCGCGATATTTGGCTGATCGGCACCACCGATGACGCTGAAAAAGGGCTGTATGAAGCCGATTTTTCTGGCCCGTGCGCGATTGTGATGGGATCAGAAGGCGAGGGCATGCGTCGCCTGACGCGCGAAACCTGCGATTTATTGGTTGCTATTCCAATGTTTGGCGCGGTTGAAAGTTTGAATGTCTCGGTAGCGTCGGGCGTGACCTTGTTTGAAGCGCGTCGCCAGCGTTTAGCCAAGGGTTAAGCCTAGGGCTCACCCGTGCAGAGGCTGTCGCAAAAGGATAAGACGTAGGGTGGGCAACTCGTTTGCCCACGGCAGTGAATCTTGCACTAATGTTTGGTCAATTCGAACCGCTCAACATCCCGAATTTACGCCAAAATATTTGCTTTTACGACGTTGCAAATCCGTGGGCAACAAGTTGCCCACCCTACTGCATTCGCTTTACTTTTTGCGCCTCCCCCGCAATCGTGCTCAATTTTGTGCCCAACACGTTTTGCGACAGCCGCGTTCAGCCAGAGCCGACTGCGCTGAGCAGCCAAGCTTTTTTCGTCCATCCACATCTTTGGAGATTTTCTGTGAGAAAGCTGTTTGCACTCCTTGTCGCTGTCATGCTTGCGGGCTGTACGCAAATCACTACTGAGCCGGGCCATGAAACGGTGATCGTGGATAACCCTTGGTTTTTTGGGCATGGTGGGGTACGTGAAGAAACGCAGAAACCGGGCTTGTCTTGGTATTGGTGGTCAACACGCGGTGTGTCTATCGATTTGACGCCGATCAAGTATAGCGAACCGCTTGAGCATCTAGCGACCAACGATAATAACTTCATCAACTATTCCAGCTATATCGTGCTGCAATGGCGCGACCCGGCGAAGCTGGTGCAGAAATTTGGCTATGAAAACTGGTACGAACGCAATCTGAAAGAGCAATACCGTACCATCGTGCGCGACGTCACCAAGAAATACCAAATGACGCCCATCATGACTGATCCTGCCACGCTCGCGAGTATCGAAAAAGAAATCTCTGAACAATTTAAAAAGCATATTGAAAGCACGGGGCTGCACGTTTCACTGCTCAACGTCAATATGGGCAAAGCACTGCCTGATCCTGCGGTGATCGTGGAAATGAATAATACGGCGGTGCAGCAACAGCGTGTCAAGACCGAGAAACAACGCAAATTGTCGGAAGATTCAAGATTGCAAGCCGAACCCTCACTGATGCAGCCTAACGTTTTATTTGCCGTAGCGCGCGATCAGTCGTTGCGTGCCATTGGTTGCGGCGCAATTGTCCTCAATTCAGAATTCGGCGAGCTCAAGCGCATGTATGTCAGTCCAGAATGCCGTGGGCAAGGGGGCGCTAAGCGGCTTCTAGCCTTGCTTGAATCCAAGGCCGCTGAGCATGGCTGTACATTACTGAAACTAGAATCCGGGCCATATCAGCAAGAAGCGCTGGGTTTGTATGCAGTTTGTGGCTACGAACGTTGCGGCCCTTATGGCAAATACACCGATGATCCATTGAGTGTATTCATGCAAAAGCACATTCCTGCCAGCCTCTTAGCATCCTAAGAAATTGCTACGCTACTGCGGTACCGCCACGTAACTCTCGCCGAACAGCTGTTTCGCTCAAAAACGACATGGTTTTGCTAAAAATACGTCGGCAAGAATGGCGATTGACGCTGCTTTCACCGATCCGATAGTTGAAAAATTACCTACACTCTGCAAAATTGTTATGAAGCGGCTACCATACGCCTTCCCCGTTGACAGGTTATTCCCATGTTTACCCGCATAAGAGAAGATGTCCGCAGCATTATCGAACGTGAT
>JACPVY010000322.1 GCA_016197345.1 Burkholderiales bacterium | reverse complement strand
TGTTTTGACTTGAGATTTTCACCGCTTGGCGTAGGCAATCCCTTAATTAAACAATGTTCAATCGCGGGTGCACTATTTTTTTCACTGGTATGCAACGAGGGTTGCAAATAATCAATTAAATCAAATATTGTGTCAGGCACTTGCTGCAAAGGAAATTGCAAATTTCCTGAATAAAAACTCAAGGCTTTTTCTCCATTTGCCAACGTCACTGGCATTGGTCCTTGAAAAAATTCCTTTTGCCGATTGCAAATTGCCGGTTGATGCAAACGCGTTTGGCTGCGATTAATCAAGTAATACAACCAATGCAAAACGCGTGCTTGAAATTGCACGCTAAAGCAAACGCAAGCGCCGCCATTTGAGAGCCGCAGCCAGTCCGACAAATAGATCGAAACGACGCCGATGACATTGGCTTGATTGAGCAAGCGTGGCCCTTGTACGGGTTGCAATTGAACGACGTTGCCAGCGTCAGCGCTCACCTCGGCATTGATCGTACTGACAGCGATTTGGCCGACATAAGTAAATGGCAAATCGGTGATTTGCGCAAACTTGTTTTCATCGTTGAGTAACAAAAATTGCAGCGGTTGACCAGCCAATTTTTGATTCAAGTACGCCACAAAGTGTTCAGAGGAATTTAAGCTGGTGCTATATAAGCCTAGACCACCATTACTGCTGCGTTGCAATAATTGATAGCGTTCAATGAAATTCGCTGTATTCGTATCAGGCACTAGTTGGCAAGAATCAAACATGCCACTAACAAAATACGAATGATGCAAATCAATTTGAAATAGTTGCGTAATCAATTTTGCACCCCGCTTGAAATATTTTGCACCAAGGGGATTTCAGCTTCAATTTGATCGGCTTGCACATAAACCTGCCGAATTTTATAGATGATCGATGGCAGGTATTTTGCACCTAAGGCCATCCAGATATTTTCCATTTTGCCGGTAGGTGAATTTTCGATCTCGAACTTCAGGCCAGTTAATCCCACGGGTAACGCAGGTTGATTGGCGCGATTCATGACTGTATTCGCTTGAAAAAAACCAATGGTGGCTGTGAGGAATTTTAAGGCTTCGCTATACTCGTCAAAGTTAGCAGAAATCAAGATATCTAAATTAAACCAAATGGGTGGATTAATTTGTGTCAAACGGTCAGGTGTTGGTTTTTGATCTGAATAAAATTGCTTACTGGTTTCGTATTCAAGCGTCACTAGCGTAATCACAAGTTTATTATTATTTTTCTGCGGCACGCTACCATCGGGGGAAATGAGATTATTCAATACAACGAAGTTAGTCTCCACCCCATACCTGGTTGACAGATATTGATCTAGTACTTTCCTGACATACTCTAATGAAACATCAATCATACATTTATCCGTTCAGTACTAAACCGACGCATTCAATAACATCTTCACAAGAAAATTCTTGTGAGAAATTTTTTGAGATGTAGATCAGGCAATTAAAATCAGAAATCAATACTTCACCGCAGCCAATAAATTAGCTGATATAAGTTAGTTATTGTGAAAAACTAGGCGTAGCAATATTTGCAGGCGCAGCAATAACAGCCTGTAGGACGAAGGTTTTCGTCGTGCGGTCAGAAAATAATATCATGTGGAAGATTTTTTGCAGCATCTTTTTGTGGGCTTAGAGCATTTGCGCCAACTTAACAACAGTTTCTAATCTTTATCGAAATGATGCATCAAATTAATATCCATTGAGAAACTTAATGATGTTTTAATCAACTGCACGCCTTTTTCTTGCACAATGGAAATAAATAATGCTTTTAATCATGATAAGTTTCAACAGAGAATATAAAGCATTCTTTTCATATTTTTTTCTACAAAAATATAGTCATGCAATGCTAGCTATGCGGCAAGATATTTCTTTTCAACCATCAAATTTTCGCTTGGCTAGCTCTGCTACAATTCGCATTCCCGCATTCCCACACGCTTTCTCTGCCGCTAGGACGATCATGTCACGCTATTTTTTTACGCTATTCACCAGCCTTTGTCTGCTGTGCTTCCCACCATTTTCGTCGGCTTTTTCGCTTGATGATTTGAGCAACAAAGAAGCGAGCAGCGGTTTGCAAGCGGCGCTAGAACGAGGTGCAGGCAATGCAGTTGGAAAATTGGGCGTGGCAGGCGGCTTTATGCAAAACGAAAAAGTCAAAATCCCTTTGCCCAAAGTGCTAGAACAAGCCGTCCCCATTTTGAAGATGACGGGCCAAAGTGGCAGATTAGATGAATTGGTGCTAGCGATGAATACCGCTGCCGAAACTGCCATCCCTCTAGCGAAACCGCTATTAGTGAAGGCAGTGAAGTCGATGACTTTTGCCGATGCCAAACAAATCTTGACCGGGGGCGAGACGTCTGTCACTGAATTTTTCAAAGCAAAAACCGCCGCCCCGTTGGCAGAAAAATTTCTGCCCATCGTTAAAGGTGTCACCAGTAAATCTGGCCTCGCCACAAAATACAATAGCGCGATTGAAAAAGTCGGCAAATTTACCCATGTGCCACCCGAGCAAGCGACGGTCGAAGCCTATGTCACGCAACGCGCGCTCGATGGTTTGTATTTGATGATTGCAGAGGAAGAAAAGGCGATACGCGCTGACCCTATCGGGACAGGTAGCAAAATCATTGGCAAGGTATTTGGTTTGTTGAAGTGATGTGCATCAGCCACTGTTGAGTGGATGCAGCCTGATGTGAAGAGGGGCGAATCGCAACTATCGTACTTCATGCGCCGCCCCTCCCTGCTTCAAGAGATAAAGATCTTATTGACCAGCAACGTCTGTCCCGACATTAATCGCCGCAAAAGCACGTTTGACGGCAATCACTTCTTTGCTATTAGCACCATACAATTCCTGCGCCGCTAACACCGTTTTCTTTTGCGCATCAGCGTAATTGGTGCTCGAGGTGAATTTCGTCGTCCATGCTTTAAACCAAATGCGGAAAGCTTTATCGTTACCGATACCAACCATCGCTTTTGGCGATTGCGTCAGATATTTGCTGTAGTAATCGCTCGAGCTGCTGCTGCTCGAACCATTGGCGAGGAAGTAAAACATGCGATTTGCTGGGCCGCTGGAATAATGCACATCTAATTTAGAGAGCGTGCTACTCCATGCATCACGGCTTTGGCCATCTTTGCTCGGTTTGTAGAACCAGCGCAGCGGCACACCGTTTTGCGCCACTTCTTTGCCGGATACCCAATCCGGTTTCACAGCAGGGATCACATTGCCAGTGCCGCCACCTTTTTTGTACGCTTCTACCATTTCGCCAGCGATATCCGATGCGGCTTCATTCAAACCACCCGACTCACCGCGATACGCTAGATTCGAAGTATGTGCGGTCACGCCGTGCGACATTTCATGCCCGATCACGTCGATACCAGAGAGCTGGAACGAAGTCGAACCGCCATCGCCAATCGACATGCAATCGCAACCATCATCGTAATACGCGTTATCCAGATCGGTGGAGAGATGGACGCCGATATAGCTCGCCGTATTTTTGCCATCTAAGCTTTTCCAACCGAAGACATTTTTATACATGTCATAGGTTTGCTTGAAGCCATACATGGCATCGACTGCCCCGGTTTGGCCATTGGCATTGGTAGTGCTGCCGCCATTGTAGTTTTTGCCGTCGCCCCACGTGCCGTCGCTATCGCTATACACCGTGCCAGGGCCGTCTTCGGCGTGTTTGTAGTCTGTCACCGCGAAGCCGCCAAATTTACCGCCCGTACCACGGCTGCTATCTATCATCTTATAGACGCCGTTGCTGAGCGTATTTTCGATTTTCACTGTGCCGTTATACAAGCTCTTACCGGTTGCGGTGACGGTGTGCAAGGCATTCCATTGTTCGATCACACGACCATCGTGAGCGCTGATGATGCTATCGTGAAACGCTAATTGACGGCCATTTTTCATCCGCGTTTTGACCAAATACACCAATTCATGACCTGTCACTTTTTGTTCGAGATCCATCGCATTCAAATCTGCTTCTGCCTTATTGGCGGCGGCAGCGACACGCACTTCTTTGATGATAGGGTAAATCATCAATTGTGCTTGTGGTTGATACTGATGGGTGAGATTTGCCGCGACTAAGCCAGCCGGCGTTAATTTTTGCACTACCGCATTGATGGCTTGCTGCGCGCTCAAGGTCGGTTGCACATCCAATGCTTTCGCGCGGCTAAAGCCATCTGCACTCAAGGCATTGCTAGCACCCAAACCTAGGCGGCGGTCTGTCACACTTTCCGACAGCAACTTGCCCGATTTGTCGAGTACCAGTACCGATTCCGAACCCCACACTGGCAAGTTTTTATACAAGTGCTGCACGCGTGCCACTTGTGTCCCCTCGCCCGCTGGATGCTGGTTGCTAATGGCAAAACCATGGTTGGCATCCATCCCCTGCATATCGCGCTTGGCATTCAGTTGATTCACCAAATTCGCTTGCTGCTGCACCGTCGCAGCAGTGCTGAAGTCGCCCAATAGCGTATCAGCGGCGAAACTTGAGCCAGCGGCCATCAAGGCTAGTGCGGTAGCGACATGATGTAGGCGGAATGGGAGTTGCTTGATGTTCATACGTGTCTCCAGATTTTTGTAATATGCTCTTGATGAGCTATGGTGTGATCTCGCGCCTACGAAAAGCGGAGTCGATAGGATGGAACCCTTACTACAACCTCATGTTGCACAGGAATGCAAGATTTCTTTGCATAAACAATAAAGTTATCAATGCAATATGATTGAATTGATTATCCATTAACTATCCATCCCTGTAAAACAATTCAGGAATACCAACAAATTTAGCTGACTTCGTTTCAAATAAAACATCCGAGGTGTTGATCGCCACACATCTGCAACTCACATTCGCTAATTGGCAGCATGGGCTAAGCAAGGTGTAAAGATTGGCATCAAAACTAGGAAATTGCCTTGCTGTTTGCTACGCTAGCGCCGTCTTTTCGCTTAGCACCTAGATAGCTTGCCTATCCACGCCGTGCTCAGCCGCGATGTAAGCATCACCTCAAGAACTCGAAGGAAATAGCATGTCACTCAAAATTATTACGGTCGGCGACTCTACCGATCATGGCGGCGTCGTGATCAGCGGTTCAGGAAAGCACGATATCGATGGCAAAGCGATTGCGCGTGTTGGCGATCAAGTCTCTTGTCCGCTGGTTTACCCGGGCGGCAAGCCACATGGCGTGAATAAAATCATCACTGGTCATGCGACGGTGACATTAGATGGGATTGCGGTTGCAGTGGAAGATTGTGTGACGGAATGTGGCTGTAAATTGAAAGGCAGCCATCGCGCTTCAGTTAATTAGCGCACTAGCACATGACCACGGTTGAAAATTGCGGTGAAAAGGGAGTAGCGCTTGAGTGCATTCGCTCCCCCCACAAATTACGAGACTGTTGCAAAGGCTGACAAGATAGGCAATTTATTGTTTACGCGATTGAAGCGTCGTAAAAAACACTCCATTTTGGTGCCACGCCGATATTGGCTGGTGGCACCAACATCTCACGTATTAATCTTCACCTAACGCTTTTGCCGTTGCCTGCCAGCGCCAAGCATCGCTACACATTTGCTCAATTTCCCGCTCAGCACGCCAACCTAGTTCACGTGCCGCCAACGACGCATCAGCATAGGCGCTAGCGATATCACCGGGACGTCGCGCCACGATCTTATATGGCACCGGTTTACCACTGGCTTTTTCAAACGCCGCAACCATTTCTAGCACGCTATACGCGCGGCCTGTCCCTAAATTATAAGTTAGCACACCTGTTTGCTGTGCTAACTTATCCAGGGTTTTGACATGTCCCAAAGCGAGATCGACGACATGGATGTAATCTCGCATGCCCGTGCCATCTGGCGTAGGGTAATCATTCCCATACACTGACAACATTTCGCGTCGCCCTTCTGCTACTTGCGCGACATAGGGCAGCAAATTATTGGGCGGGCCGTTTGGATCTTCGCCTATCAAGCCGCTGCTATGCGCACCGACTGGATTGAAGTAGCGCAGCAAGGCGATCCGCCAATCGGGTGCAGCTAAGGCGAAATCGCGCAGGACTTGTTCGATCATCAGTTTGCTACGGCCATATGGATTGGTCGCGCCGACCGGAAAATCTTCCAAAATAGGGACAGCATGCGGATCGCCATACACCGTTGCCGACGAACTAAAGACCAGCGTTTTGACGTCAAACTTAGCCATGGTTTCAAACAAAACCAAGCTGCCGATCACGTTGTTGTCATAATAGCGTAGCGGTTGTGCAACCGATTCGCCGACCGCTTTTAAGCCTGCAAAATGGATCACGGCATCAAATTGATGGCGAGTAAACACACCTTCCATCGCGGCACGATCACGGATATCAACTTGCTCAAAGGCAAAGCTATGCCCCGTAATTTGCTGCATGCGCGCTAACACGGAAGCCTTGCTATTGCATAAATTATCCAAAATCACCGTTTCATGGCCAGCGTTGAATAATTCAATGCAGGTGTGCGAGCCGATATAACCTGCGCCGCCTGTGACTAAAATCTTCATTATTTTTCCTTCGTGTAGAGGTCGCCGCAAAAGGCGAAACACGGTGGGCGAGTCGACCACAAATTCGCTAACCATAAAACCGCAATTGAAAAACCGGTACAAACGCGACGCATCAACGACTATTTCTCCTCGTGAAGCTGTCGCAAATGGAACAACGTACGCGGTAGGGAGGGCAACTCGTTTGCCCACGGCAGTAAATCTCGGTCTTTGCAACTTAATTTGAACAATCCGCACCGATCAACATCGGAAATCGTGCCAAAAACAGTTGTTTTTTACGATACTTTAAATCCGTGGGCAACAAGTTGCCCAAAATTCGACGGGCTACATGTAGCCCGCCCTACTTTTTCATCATGCGTTCAATTAGTTCTTGCCAAACACGCGGTCATACGCGGCCAGCAATTTCGGCGCTTCGTATTCCCATTCGAGTTCATTAACCACGCGATTGCGGCCAAACTCACCCATTTCACGCCGCCGTTCTGGGTCGTCTAACAATTCAGCGATTTTCTTCGCCATATCAATCGGATCATTTTTATTCGCGTATAGCGAGGCTTTTTGCGCCGACACTTTGCCTTCGGTCAAATCAAATTGCACGATAGGTTTGCCCAATGCCATGTATTCCATGATCTTATTCATCGTCGATTTGTCGTTCATCTCGTTAGCGACGTCAGGATTGACGCACACATCCGAGGTATTCAACATATCGAGCAATTCTTGATCTGGCGCGCGACCGGTAAAGGTGACGCTATCGGCAATGCCCATGTCTTGCGCCATTTGCTTCATCGCATCCAAGCTGGTACCGCCGCCGACTAAACCGAAATGCACGTCATTGCGCCCCATGTCTTTGATCAGATAGCGTGCGCTTTGCAGCAGCAAATCGATACCCTCTTGCGCACCCATCACGCCGACATAGCCAACCATATACTTTTTGCCGCGCTTCAATTCTGGCCTAGGTGGCAAGATGCGCAGGCGATCCAATTTCGGGCCGCTACGCACCACATACACCTTGTCCGCTGGCATGCCACCACGTTCAATCGCGATTTTTTTATACGACTCATTGGTCGCAATTGAGACATCCGCCGTTTTGAACGACCAGCGTTCAAAAATAATCATCAGCTTGTAGAAAAAATCACGCCGATTAAATTTCGCTTCATACAATTCTGGATTGATGTCGTGATGATCAAAGACGAATTTTTTGCCGCCAAATAGCTTGAAAAAACCGCCGATCAAAAACAGCAAATCCGGCGGATTGCAGGCGTGAATCACATCAAAGCCATGTTTGAACAAGACTTTCCACGCCAAGCGGAAGGTGTGAAACAGCGCTAGCGAATATTCGATCGCATAGCCCTTCGCCCCCTCCGCTTCGAGCGGTAAGTGATAGCGATAGATATGGATGCCATCGATTTCTTCGTAGCGCTTCTCATAGCCTTTACCAGTCGGGCAAATGATGGAAACCTGATAGCCGTTTGCGAGCAAAGTGGTCGCTTCCTGCCAAACGCGCCGATCAAACGGCGACGGCAGGTTTTCTACCAAAATCAGGACGCGACGCGGCTTGTCGAACACGACCGGCTTACCAGCAGATGCCATCGTATTGCTCCCCGCTTTGCTGTTTCGAGATACGGACCAAATCAATCAATTGCTGGCCAGATTTCAAACGATCAGGGACAGACTTAAATTCTTCTGCGCCATTGCCGATGACGATGGTTTCAGCAAAATCCAGCACTTCTTCCATGCTCGTCACCATCAGCTTGGAAATGTGTGGAATGTGATTGAGGATGTAATCTTGATTGGCGCCAGTCAGGGCAGCGAGGTTGACGTTTTTGTCGTACAGCTTGAGTTGATAGCCTTTACCCAGCAGATATTCGATCACATCGACGAGTGGCGATTCGCGCAAATCGTCTGTCCCTGCTTTGAACGAAAAACCGAGGAGACCGACTTTTTTATTGCCTTTATCGGCAATCATCTTGATGCCTTTTTCAACTTGGCGCTGGTTCGATGGCAAAATCGAATTCAATAGCGGCAAATCGAGATCCAAGCTACGCGCTTTGTAAGTCAGTGCGCGCACATCTTTTGGCAAGCACGAACCGCCGAAAGCAAAGCCTGGCTTCATGTAATAAGGGGACAGATTGAGTTTGGTGTCTTGGCAGAAAATTTCCATTACTTTATGGCCATCAATGCCAACCGCTTTACAGATATTGCCGATTTCATTGGCAAACGCCACTTTCACTGCATGCCAAGTGTTGTCGGTGTCTTTCACCATGTCTGCCGTTTCAACATCGGTGCGCACCAGCGGTGCAACCATTTTTTCATATAACTGCACCAACATCGCACCGGCTTTTTCATCGGTTTCACCGATCACGGTTTTCGGTGGATTGTAGTAGTCATACACCGCCGTGCCTTCGCGCAAAAATTCTGGGTTATTGCAAACACCGAAATCCACGCCTGCTTTTTTACCCGAGGCTTCTTCTAGCGTTGGGATCACCAAATTGCGCATTGAGCCTGGCAACATCGTGCTACGGGCAACAACGACGTGAAATGCGTCTTTTTCTTTGATCGCCGCGCCGATTTCTTGGCACACTTTACGCACATGGGAGAGATCGAGATTGCCGTTCAATTGCGATGGGGTACCAACGCAGATCAGGGACATATCGGTCGAAAGTACGGCATCACGCACATCGAGTGTGGCGCGCAAATGGCCGCTTTTCACAGTAGCGGCGATCATTTCGCCGATGTCTTTTTCGATAATCGGGGTCGTGCCCTGATTGATGAGTTCAACCTTGGTGCGATTCGGGTCAACCCCGACCACATGGTGGCCATCACTGGCCAAACAACCTGCAGAAACCGCGCCTACATAGCCAAGGCCAAAAATACTGATCTTCATAAATACACCTCTTGTTGGGGAATGATTCTTTTGAAAAAGCCGAAAAGGGAAGCACGTTGCTCCCCTTTCGTTGATTGGTATTACTCGCCGTGCATTCTTGCTGCACAACGATGAAATGTCGTCCTTGATTCGTCCGTAGGGTGGGCAAGCTGCCCACCAACACCGCCTACAATGAACTATCGTCCTTGATTCGCGACGAAACTGCTCGTCGCACTTCGGGCAATCTGCCCACCAACACCGCTGATCTGGTACACACTTTTGGTGGGCAGATTGCCCACCCTACAATTTTATTGAGCGGCACTTAGTTATTATATTTTCAATAATGTATCATATATTTAATAACAATTCGGCTAGCAAGCGCTATTTTAAAACGTTCGTTCTAGTGGCGGCGAGTTTTATTGCGTTATTTCCGCCGCCTCGCCCTAGATTTTTTCTTTGCATCAAGTTTTAAGCAATTTCAATTTGCAAAATCGTCACGCGCTTGGTATTTCCACGTATCGTTTCTTGCCAGCAAAGCGTAGGGCTAGCAACTTTGGCATCGAAACTACGCGAAATCCAACCTAGCGGTGGATCTTCACGGCCTTTCACCAATTGCGGCGCGATGCTCACACCTTGCATTGCAATCGTCACGCG